>JASHVE010000403.1 GCA_030039675.1 Acidobacteriaceae bacterium
CCCGGCATCCTAAAGAGGGCGTACACTGGTGCCGTGGGACGATGAATCCAGGAACTTCTTCCCCGAGGAGGGATCATGCCGCAGAATCTTCTTGAGCAGTTGCGCAAATATACGGTCGTTGTGGCCGATACCGGCGACATCGAGGCGATGGAGGAGTTTCGCCCGCAGGACGCCACCACCAACCCATCGCTGATCACCGCGGCCGCGCAAATGCCGCAATATCAGGCGATTGTGGATGGCGTGCTGATGGAGGCGCACAAAGAGCTGGGCGACAGTGCATCGGACAAAGACGTAGCGAATCTGGCCTTCAAGCGGTTGGCGATCGCGTTCGGCGAGAAGATTCTGGCCATTGTTCCCGGCCGTGTTTCTACTGAGGTCGATGCGCGGCTCTCCTTCAACACAGAGGCAACGATCAAACAGGCTCGCGAGATTATCGGCCTCTATGACAAGGCGGGGATCGGCCGCGACCGCGTGCTGATCAAAATCGCCTCCACATGGGAGGGCATCCGCGCCGCGGAAGTGCTGGAGAAGGAAGGCATTCACTGCAACCTGACGCTGCTGTTCGGCATTCACCAGGCGATTGCCGCGGCCGACGCTGGCGTTACGCTGATCTCGCCCTTCGTGGGCCGCATTCTCGACTGGTACAAGAAGGACACCGGCAAGGACTATCACGGCGCCGACGATCCCGGCGTGGAGTCGGTGACCAGGATCTACAACTACTTCAAGAAATTCGGCTACAAGACCGTGGTGATGGGGGCAAGCTTTCGCAACATCGGCGAAATTACGGAGCTGGCGGGCAGCGATCTGCTGACGATTTCGCCGCACCTGCTTGCCGAGCTGGAGAAGACAGAGGGCGACCTGCCGCGCAAGCTCGATCCGGAAAAGGCGAAGGCCATGCAGATCGAGAGGATTACAGTGGACAAGATCACTTTCGACAAGATGCACGCTGCAGACCGCATGGCGAGTGACAAGCTGAAAGAAGGCATTGAGGGATTCTCTGCTGCGCTCGAAAAGCTGGAGGGGCTGCTGGCCGCACGGCTGGCAGCGTTGGAGTCGCGCGCGCCGGCGGCGGTGTAAACAAGGTTGCGCGTTTTGCGTTGAACAACGAAGTTGACTGAAGCGAAGAAGAGGCAGCCGGAGCCGGCTGCCTCTTTTGTGTCAAAGGTATTTGCAATTGATAGACCATTTTGCTAACAAAAGTGGCATTCCCCTCTACCCAAACAGAATATTTCCGATAAATTCAGTGTTACAGCATCTTATAAGCAGGCGGCTGCTTCTTCAGGGCACGCGCATTGAAAAGGCAGCCGCGGTAATATGACCGGCTGCTCACGCGCGGCCGGCGGAGGTGTATATGCAAGCACAGGGTCATCCGCTCGAACCTTTCTTTCAACAGGCTGTGCGCAACAGCTATGAAGGCAAGCTGGGATTGCACGATCCCGATGTCACCGGCTATGTTGCGCGCCTGCTGTGCGAATTTTCCGAGGCGGATAATTTGTATAAAGTCCGCGACGAGATGGGCCGACCCATCGAGGAGCTCGAGGAAATGCTGCAAGCCGCCGACCCTGTGCACGGTACTGCACCATCGTTCGACGCAGAACGGGCGCTGCGCAAGTACATCGGCGACTATTCGTTGTTTGTCGCCGGCATGTATCCGGAAGCGACGGGATCCAATCGCCGCCTGCGCCGCCACTACCCCAGCCTGGAAGAGTTGATCCACGCGGGCAAGGAGAGCTACTTCATCGTCAGCCAGTTCAATCTTTTCGAATACGAACAGGAAGCGCCGCTGTTTGCGCGGCTTTCCGACGGGTTCGAACGGTGCATCCTGGGTCTGACGATGGTGCGCGAGGAGTTGGGTGCGAAACGGGGTTTGCTGCCGCCCCCACGGGTCAACTAACACACGAGGTCTTGAGTGGCTGACGCGCGCAAGAGCGCGTTCAGGCCGCGTTACAGTTGCATTCTCGTGCACCTCGGGTGCTCGCCACATCAGTCCGGAAGCTTGGGGTCGTGATGGCGGCGTTCGAGGACGAACTCAGTAAACAGATGCCCGCCAATGCGAGTGGCAAAGATTAGCCGCGAACCCACGAAGCCGTCGATGGCGGTGTGGCCGGGAACCCAGATGCTGTTGGCGATGATGGGACCGGACATGTCAGTAACAGTCGGCGTAAGCGTAAAGAACCGATGGCCGTTTGCGTCGTGCCGCGCAGTAAACTCAGCCAGCAGCGTATTTTCAATCTTGCGTTTGACTGAGCAGCCGTGGCAGGGGATATAGCGCATGTCTTCTTTGAAGAGCATTTCCATTCCATAGCGCACATTGCCGTCGATCGCGGTCACGGCGCTCGAACTGCCGAAGCGCTGGCCGAATCCAGGCCAATCCTGTCCCCACGCCGCCGGTTTGTCCCTCCCCTGTGCATACAGAGCGCGGGCGGTCGTTCGTGCCAGCGCAGGCCAGCCGTAGGTGTCATTGAGATAATCCTTGAACTGTTCCTTGGGCGTGGGGCGCCGGTAGGGACGGCCATTGATCATGACTGGAGTCTTGGCGGAATTGGGCATTGTGAGGGCGGCACCGGCTGCCGGAGCCGCGGACACATGCATGGCCTCGGATGATTCCGGCTTGGGTGCGGCAGTTTGCGCACGGCAGCTAACAGGCGCAAGCTGGATCATCGTGGCGAGCACGGCCAGCCCAACCGGCAAGCCGGCTTGCACACCGGCGCACACGAAAACGGCGGACGGATTCCTCTGCTTCACGCGATTGCTGAATTCTTGAGAGATAGTCACGCAGTTATAGCACGAATTCTGTGAGCGCGGGAAAAATTGAGGTAACGTTACGCGTTTCCTGATTCAGCTCTCGTGCCGGCCTGCCAGTTGAAGAGTGTTGCCGCGCGCAGCGATACTTATGTCGAATGAGGTGCGACGGATGAGCGAGTATGTAAAGTTGCGGGCGCTGGATGGGCACGAGTTGAGCGCGTATGTGGCCTTGCCGGTAACCGAACCGGCGGCGGCGCTGGTGGTGATTCAGGAGATCTTCGGGGTCAACGCGCACATTCGGTCGGTCGCAGATGGTTACGCAAAGGATGGCTTTCTGGCCGTTGCGCCAGCGCTTTTCGACCGCATTCAGCATGGTGTGGAGCTCGGCTATGAAGGCGCCGATCTGCAGACGGCCATGAGTCTCGCCTCGAAGCTCAATATCGAGAACGCGGTGAAGGACGTGCAGGCAGCCATGGAGTATGCTGCGAATGCGACGGGCAAAAATGTCGGCGCGGTCGGCTACTGTTTTGGAGGTTCGCTGGCATGGCTGGCCGCCACCCGGCTGCACCCCAAAGCGGCTGTCGGCTACTACGGGGGACAGATCGGCAAATATGTCACCGAGAAACCCGTCGTCCCCGTTATGCTGCACTTCGGCAGGCAGGATGCGCACATTCCTGCCGAAGTAGTTGAAAAAGTACACCAGGCGCACCCGGAGGTAGAGATTTACTGGTACGACGCTGGACACGGATTCAACTGCGATGCGCGCCAGAGTTACAACGCCGCGGCGGCGCGGGAAGCACGCGGGCGGTCACTGGCGTTTCTCAAAACGCACCTCGTTTGACTGGGGCGTGTTGTCTGGCAGGGGACGGAGTAGACGCGCGTCTACTCCGTCCAGACCGCCAGTACATTTCCGGCACCATCGGCGAAGTGAAATCTGCGGCCACCGGGGAATTCGAAGGTGGGCACGACGATGCTGCCGCCGGCCGCGACTACTGCGGCTTCCGCGGCCTTCAGGTCAGATGAGTAAAGCACAACGAGCGGTGCGCCCTCGCCGCGCGCTTCCCCCGGCTTGCCCAGGCGAAAGCCGCCGTCGACGCCAGCTTTGGTGGCATGAAAGCTGGTGTACTCGGGGCCGTAGTCCTCGAAGGTCCAGCCGAAGACAGTCGTATAAAACTGCCTGGCGCGCGCCACGTCGGTCGCGGTGAATTCGATATAGTTGATGGTGTGATGTTGTGCGGAGTGACTCATCGCTTTTCTCCTTGGCTATAGATTGTGCAGAGTCGAGGGAATAGCGCGCGTGTGAATCGAAGCGCAGGCACACCGTTCCCAGTGTGCTCTTGAACGCCTCCATCCACAATCCCTCAAGAGCAGGAGAAAGCGGGTAGAGCCCGCGCTGACGCGGACTGCCGAGGTACGCCAATACAGTAACAGAGTTCGCGTCTTGCTGAGCAGAGAAATTTTCGACGAATGAAGATGTGCTTTAGAAGAAGGCGGACCTGAATTGATTGCGCCTTTGCTGCGCGTCATTACTAAGCCGCTGAAACTCGGGCTCGCTGCGAATGCCGGCCAGCAGCGGATCAGTTGCAAAGCACGAAGAGCAGAAGAAGCCGCCTTCGACGGTGTGGCTGAGCGCGTGCAGCGCAGCCGGTTTATCGCCGAGCACAGCATAGGCCTGTGCAATCTTATACATGGTTTCCGCGTCGCCTACACCGCGGTCTTCCATCTCGTCCTGAGTTTGATGCAGGAGGGCGAGAGCGGCGTCGCGTCGCCCCGCGATGGAGTCGCCGAGGGCCTTTCCGATTTTGGCCTGAACCAGATCCGGCTTCAGCTCATAGGCGCGGTTAAAATCCTGCGCGGCCTGCTGAGCTCGCTTCAGATAGTATTCGGCCAAGCCGCGATAAAAGACGACATATGCGGCATCCAGACTCGGCAGGCTTTGCAGAAATTTAGCGTACTCGCCGAGATAAAGATACGCGTTGATCTCAGAGCTGCTGATCTTTACCCTGGGATCGAGCTGGCGCGCCCGTTCGCACTCGCTCACAGACTCCTGCAGCATGCCGGCGAAACGATAGGCATAACCGAGCTCCCAGTGTACTTCGGCGTTGTTTGGGGTGGTTTGGAGCGCCGTGCGCAACAGGGGGATGGCTTGTTCCACGCGGCCTGTGTCGGTGAGCATATTGGCCATGTAAATGCGCGGCTCGACCAGATTCGGATCGAGCGTGATGGCTTTTTCATAGGCGGCTTGGGCCTTGTCGTAGAGCTCGCGGCCCCCCAGTTGCAGTGTGGCGTTTGCTGAATACGCTTTACCGAGATGCGCCCAAGTGGACGCATAGTTTGGATTCAGTGCCGCCGATTTCTCAAGCATGGCGATCGCCGCGGGAAAGTCATTGATCGAATAGAGATCAATGCCGCGCAGATAATCTTCGTAGGCCTGCGGATCGGCGGCGCCGGCGCTCCGATCCGCAGCAGGCGACAGGTTCAGCTCCAGGCCTTTCACGATCTCCCTGGAGACACGATCCTGCACAGTCAGCAACTTGTCGAATTTCACATCGATGGTATCGCGCCAGAGAATCCGGTTGGGTTTGAGATCGATCAGTTGGGCGGTGATACGCAGGTCATCGCCATCCTTGATGAATCCGCCGGTGAGCAGCGTGCCGACATTGAGCTCCTGGCCGGCCTTTTGCGGATCAATGGCCTGATTGCGGTAGGCATAGATCGACGAGGAGGGGCGCACGATGAGCCCATTGACGGAGCTCAACTCAGTGATGACCGCATCGGAAAGCGAGAAGCCGAGATAATCGAGCGATGGATCCTGGCGCAGATTCCGGAACGGCAGAATGGCCAGCGTGCGCGGCCGCGCCTGTGTGCCTGCCGCGCCCGGACGGCGAAAGAAGATTGCGAATACTCCGCCGACGATTGCCAGAACCAGGAGCGCGAACGCAATGCTCAACCGCGCAGGCCGCACAAGCTGTGCGCGTGGCGACGTTGTGGCTGTGATCCCGCTCTTTGCGGGTGCTTCTGCGGGCGGACGGGTTGAAAATCTCGCCTCAAAGTGCAGACGGCTTGCGAATTCGCCGAGGTCTGCGAGCATCTCCTGTGCGCACTGATAGCGCGCCTCGCGATCCTTGGCCATGGCTTTGCTTACGATCTTCTGCAGCTCGAGGGGCACATCGGGAAGAATCTCAGTGAGACATTGCGGAGTACCCTTCAGAATTTCAGCGATCACATCGCTCACGGTTTCGCCGTCGAAGGGGCACTTGCCGCAGACCATTTCATACAGCACGACGCCCAGGCTGAAGATATCGCTCCTGGGATCGACTGGCTGACCGCGGGCCTGCTCCGGAGACATGTACCTTGCCGAACCGACAACCACGCCCGCATGACTGATCGAAACGCTAAGCGCCCGCGACGGGGGATAGATGCCTTGCTGGGATTGCGATTGGCTCGGCTTGGCGATGCCGAAGTCGACGACCTTTACCAGGTTGTCCGCGCGGATGACAACATTCTCCGGCTTGATATCGCGATGCACAATTCCTGAGACGTGGGCGGCATCGAGCGCTCGCGCGATCTGGATCGCTATATCGATCGCAGCGCTCGGCGTCAGAAGGCCAGCATCAAGCTTGTGGCGAAGCGTGGGGCCTTCGACGTACTCGGAGGCGATGTACTGCAGGCCATTGGCGTTTCCAAATTCGTAAATCGTGAGGATGTTCGGATGATTCAGGGCCGAGGCGGCGCGCGCCTCTTTTTCGAAACGGTGCAGTCCTCGCTCGTCCAAAGCGAGGGCCGGGGCGAGGATCTTCACAGCAACTTTGCGGCTGAGCTGTGTGTCGCGGGCCAGATAAACCTGGCCCATGCCGCCCGAACCGATGAAGGACACAATTTCATAACGGCCGAGAAGCGTGCCGGCGGAAAGAAGACCCGCAGAGGACGCTGAGGTGAATTCCTGGGCCGCATGGACGACAGGCTTTTCGAGAAAATCCATCGGCTCGCCCGCGGAGGCCAGTAGCGCTTTGACCTCTGCGCACAGTTCGCGATCATCGCCGCATTGCTCCCGTAGAAAACTCAAACGAGACTCTTCAGGCAAAGCAAGGCACTCGTGAAAAAGCGATTCGATCTGCTGCCAGCGCTGCGTGGAGTGAAGCATAGGCTTCTCTCTATGCGGTTCCCCGCGAGAGTTCGCGATGGAGCCAGGCCCTGGCCATTTGCAGCTCGCGGTGCACGGTTGCAGGCGAGATATGAAGCGCGGCCGCAGTCTCGTCGTAGGTGAGACCGCCAAAACAGAGCAGCTCGACAATTTCGCTTTTGCGCTTGTCCTGCGCAGCGAGATGTTCGAGAGCCAGATCGAGTTCCAGCAAACCTGTCGGCGATTGCGGCCCAACCAGTACGGCTTCATCAAGAGGAATCTTCTCTGCGCCGCCGCCTCGTTTGGAGCGGTGGTTTGCCTTGGCGTGATCGACGAGGATGCGGCGCAGCAGACGCGCCGATACAGCAAAGAAATGCACGCGATCCTGCCAGTCGACTTCAGAGTCGATTAACCGCAGATAGGCTTCGTGCACCAACGCAGTGGCGCGCAGAGTATTGTCAGGGCGCTCGGCGCGCATGCAGCGCGACGCCAGCTTGTGAAGCTGGTTATAGACGATGGGCATCAGCTCGTCCAGTGCGGCTTTGTCGCCGCTGCCCCATTGCCGCAGCAACTGCGTCATAGCGGGGCGATCGAGAGGCATCTCCATCTGTCGGCTCCGGGGTAAGTGCGTTGCAGATTTCCGAAAGGAACAAGTAGAGCGCGAACCAGGGGATCGCGAACCCTTGCGGAGACACCGGCAAAAACTTGCACTGCCAGACGAAAATAAAGATCTCGGTTGGTTCGCTGCACGGCAATTATAGCGCAGGTTCCGCGAAAATCGCGCCAGCCGCCCGCTCCCCGAAAAAACTGATGGTGCGTGAGGGAGTTCAACCCGAACTGTCGCTTAGAGAGATAGGCAGGCAATGAGGGCTAAACCAGAAACGCCATGGCCGCCAACAATTCAGAATTCGCGAGGAAAAGAAAATGAATTGCACCTCCACCATCGAGATGAAACCGAATCGCCGCGGCTGGATGAAGCCCGTTTCTCTGGGACTCCTTCCTCTGGCGTCGATCCTGATCGCATTCACCGCGGGCTGCACGAATGGAATGATGGCCCCAACCAAGACTACCTCCGATCCCACAACACCAGCTCCTTCCACCATCAACAAGGCTCTCTGGGTCGCAAACGGAACCAATGTAGTTGAGTACATTCCGTCGCAGCTGGCGGCCGGTTCAACGCAGATGGCCCCGCACCTGATCAACAACAGCGGAGTGTTCGGCGCGCCGCAGGGTGTGGTCTTCGATTCGAACGGCGACCTGTGGGTGATCGACGGCGGAACAGTAGCCACCGGCGGCACCGTACAGCCGGCGCTGTATGAGTTCACGCCCGCTCAGCTTGCTGACCTGAGCACCAGCAACAGCCCCTCCCCCAACATCACCATCCAGTCCACGAATTTCGTCTTCCCGCAACAGGCGGTGTTTGACGCCAAGGGAAATCTCTGGGTAAGCGACAACGGCGCCAACTCGGTCTTCGTCTTCACGCCTGCGCAACTTGCGGCCACAAACACCAGTGCATCGCCGAACATCACCATCACTTCAACGCCGGCCTTCACCGGTCCGCTCGGCATCACCTTCGACGCAATAGGAGATCTGTGGGTGGCCAACAACGGCACAACCACAATCTTTGAATTCAAGGCGCAGAACCTTCCCCAGAGCAGCGGTTCGGGTTCGCTCACTCCAGATGTAATGCTTTCTGATGACGGTAATGGGTCGATCCAGGCTCCGTGGGCGCTGATCTTCGACAGCAAGGGCGATCTTTGGTCGAGCAACGCCAACTCTCCCAGCACGATCGTTGAGTTTGCGGCGTCGAGCCTTACAGCCTCCGGCAGCCCCACGCCCGCGGTCACGCTGAGCCCCGTGATGGAAGGCATGAGCGCCACTCTCAGCGCTCCGAACGGCATCGCCTTCGACAATCTCGGCGACCTGGCCGCGATTAGTTCAGCCTCGCCCTTCGGCATCGCATTCTTCGGCCAGAC
>JASHVE010000404.1 GCA_030039675.1 Acidobacteriaceae bacterium
TGGTATTTCGATACTCTCCAGATCGACCATCCGGTCGCATGGGTAGTGATCGATAAAAATGGAGTGTCGAATCTTCCCAAGCTTCAGGGCCGCAACGCGAACAGCAACGCCAGCATCTTCGACCTTGGCATACGCCACGCTCTCGTTGATCGCGGAAAAGTGTATTTCAACAGTCAGCCCAGCGCGCTCGCGGCTGACGTGCACAATCTGGATTTTCGTACCTCATTCAATCATCTTCTGACGATGTACGGCGGGCAGCTAGTCTATAAAGACGCGCATCTTCAATACGGCACGATTCGGTCGTTCGTCCACGATCTCGCCCTTCAATTCGAAGCCACACCATCGGCACTTCGTCTAAAGCAGGCCAAGCTGACCAGCGGGCCCTCGCAGTTGCTTCTCTCCGGTACGCTCATTAACTACGACAGTCCAGCTATCGAGGCGCGATATGACGCCACAGTGGACGGAACACAGGTCGGCACGCTTCTCAACAGCCCGTCGATGCCCGCCGGACTGATTCGCGCAACTGGCCTGCTGCAATATCAACAGGCCGCGGGCCGTCTGCTGCTTCAGTCGCTCACCGTCAATGGAGATTTGATGAGCCGGAGGATTGACGTGAAGACCGGTTCGGTGCGCATGCAAGCCGCGAATCTGGCCGCTCACTACTCGCTCGAAAACGGTAATGCGACGGTGAGCAACTTCCGCGCGAACTTACTGGGCGGGCAAGTCACGGCGCAGGGGGTGATGAAAGACATCGGCGGAGATTCGCGTTCCAACGTGACGGCAGCACTGCGAGGAATCTCGCTGGCACAGACACGGCAAACTCTGATGCAGTCGGCAGTGCTGCCCGGCATTGCACTGGCGGGGACCCTGAGCGCGACGATGACAGCTTCGTGGGGCAAAACGCTCGATAACATCGCAGCCCACGCCGACGTCACAGCGGACGGACAGGTGACGCGAAACAGCGGCGCGCGGGTGCAGCCCGGAAACGTATCTGCTACCTCCGGCTCAATCCAGGTGCAAAGCGCGATTCACGCCAACTACGCGAACTCGAATCGGCAACTCACATTAGACCAGAGCTATGTGCGCACGCCGCAAAACAACCTGACGATGAACGGCGTGTTGGGCAAACGCTCTAGTCTGGCTCTGCGGCTGCAGGCAAACGATCTCCGCGAGGTTGCAATGCTGGTTGATCTCTTTCGCTCGCCCGCGCCCGGTGCATCTTTGCAGCCCCTCGATTTGGCGGGTGAGGCGAATTTCGAGGGAACAGTGCAAGGTTCTGCTGACAGGCCACGCCTGACCGGCGAGCTGACGGCGCGGGATCTTTATCTGCGCGGAACCGAATGGAAAACGCTGCGCACGGGTGTCGACCTCAGTCCCGATCATGCAGGTTTGCAGAACGCCGATCTCGAGTCTGCGTCGCACGGCCAGATCAGGTTCGATGCGAGTGCGGGACTCAATCGATGGTCCTTCACAAAAGAGAGCCCGGTGCAGGTGCGGTTCAACGCGTCGCAATTCAATCTGACTGACCTGATAAAGCTCACTGGCCAACAACTGCCGGTGAGTGGAACTCTGAATGCGCATATCAATCTACATGGCACAGCGAACGATCCTCGGGGCAGCGGCGATCTTGCACTGACTGACGCGACAGCATACGAGCAGCCGATCCGATCGTTGAACGTAAATCTCTCCGGCAGCGGAGACGAAGCGCGCGCAGAGCTGACAGTTCAGCTTCCGGCGGGCAGCATACATGGAAACGCGACGGTGCAGCCGCGGCAAAGAACCTACACGGCGCAGCTTTCTTCGTCCGGGATTCATCTTGACAGCATGGAGGCGCTCAAAGCGCGCAACATCGATGCAGCGGGCGTACTTGCGTTTGATGTGAAGGGCAAGGGAACGTTCGACAACCCTCAACTCGACGCGAGCCTTCAGCTTCCCAGGCTGACTGTGGAAGGCCAGACGATCTCCGATCTCAAGCTCAACGCGAATCTGACCAATCGCGTCGTCAGTGCAACGCTTGCATCGTCAGCGGTGGGCGCTGCGATTGAAGCCAAGGCCAGGGTTGGACTGGAGGGCGATTATCCAATCGAGGCTTCGCTCGACACCAGGACATTTCCATTGCAGCCACTGCTTGCCGCGTATGCGCCAGACGAAGCTGATCAAGTGAGCGGAGAAACTGAGGTACACGCGACACTGCGTGGCCCGCTCAAAGATAGAAATTTGCTGGAGGCGCATGTCTCCATTCCGGTCCTGAAACTGGGTTACAGCAATACGATTCAGCTTGCGGCTGCATCGCCAATCTTGGTTGACTACAAGAATGGCGTCGTTGCGATGCAGCCGGCGTCAATCCGTGGAACGGATACTGACCTGCAGCTTCAGGCGACTGTGCCGGTTGCGGGAAATGGCCCCATGTCGTTGCGAGCGCAGGGAACTGTGGATCTGCAGATTGCGCAGTTGTTCAATCCCGATTTGCGCAGTTCGGGTCAGCTCAAAGTAAATATCGATTCGCATGGGCCCGTGGGCGGCGATAATCTGGGCGGAGAGATCGATATTGTTGACGCGAACTTCGCTTCCGCTGGTGTGCCCGTTGGGCTGCAGCATGGCAATGGCGTGTTGACACTCAGGGCCGACCGGCTCAACATAGACAAGTTTCAAGGTACCGTCGGCGGTGGCACAATCACAGCGCAGGGTGGCGTTACGTACCGGCCCAGGCTGCAATTCAACCTAGGCGCAGCAGCGCAGGGTGTCCGCATTTTGTATCCGCAGGGGATGCGCGAGAACGTAGATGCCAAACTTACGCTCACTGGCACATACAACCGGGCGATACTGGGAGGCTCGCTCGATCTTGCCGATATTTCATTTACACCGGCCTTCGACCTTAGCGATTTCGTGAGCCAATTTTCCAGCGGAGTGACTGCTCCTCCATCGCGAGGATTTTCGCAGAATATCGCTTTGAATGTTGCAGTGCACTCGACGAACAATGTGAACCTTGTCAGCAGAACGCTCAGCGTCGGCGGATCGGCGAGCCTGCAGGTGCGAGGCACCGCAGCCAACCCCGTCATTCTGGGGCGTGTGAATCTCAGCGGCGGAGACATCATTCTGAATGGCAACCGGTTCGTCCTGACCGGCGGCACAGTGCAATTCGTCAATCCCTCGGAGACAGAGCCGATGCTGAATCTCTCCTTAAGCACTACGATTCAGGAGTACAAGATTGATCTGCGCTTCAACGGACCCGCAGATCAGATGCGCACCGAGTATTCCTCCGATCCTGCGCTGCCGCAGGCGGACATTATTAACCTGCTTGCCTTTGGCCAGACCACGGAATTTGCTGCGACGAATCCAACCAGCACAAATCAAGCGGCTGAATCGCTGGTGGCGTCGCAGGTATCAAGCCAGGTGACCAGCCGCATCTCTAAAGTGGCTGGCATCTCGCAACTCTCCATCAGTCCGGTACTCGCGGGCACCAGCAATCAGGGACCGCCAGGCGCTAACGTCACCATCCAGCAGCGGGTCACCGGAAATCTGTTTGTCACTTTCTCCACGAACGTGGCTACTACGCAGGACCAGACCATCCAGGGGCAATATCAGGTTTCACCTCGAGTGGCCATCAGTGCCACGCGCGACCCAAATGGAGGCTTCGCTGTGGATACGCTGATCAAGAAGAGCTGGTAACTTTTTTGCCGTGCCATTCTGACGATCTGGCAGCTCAGAGACCCATCGCCACGCAAATGGCGGCTACATCGCCGATCGCCTCTCCCAGCGCTGCGGGCACTACCCGACATATTCTAGCCGAGCCGGGCAGCGCCTCGCGCTCCATTGCCAGCCGTGCAGGCGCAAGAACGCTTTCACCCAGCCGCATTGCAATACCGCCGATCACAATTCTCTCGGGATTGAGCACATCGATCAGGATGGCCATCGCTTCGCCCAACCGGTCGCCGACGATCGAGAGAATCCGCCGCGCCACGGCGTCCCCGCTCTGCGCAGCCTGCGCCACATCTTTTGCCGTTAGTGCTTCATTTGTTTTGAGGGTTCTGGCGAGTGTGGTTGTCTCGCCGCGGCTTGCGGCCTGTCGCACCGCCTGTAAGGCCACTTGCGCGATCCCTCCACCGCTGGCCCAACCCTCCACCGAGCCGGCCTTGTGATAACCCACAGGCCCATCGGCGCTGAGACGCACGTGGCCAATCTCTCCGGCCTGGCCTGCAGCGCCGCGCAACAAGCGTCCATCGGCGATAATGCCTGCGCCCAGTCCGGTTCCCATGGTGAGAAAAATCATGTGTTGCGTGCCGCGCCCTGCACCGAACCGGTACTCCGCAACTGCTCCTGCGTCTGCGTCATTTTCAAGGCGGCACTCCAGGCCGAACTCGTCGCGAAGAATAGCAGTGATGGGAACGTCGACCCACGTGACCAGATTCGGGGGAGCCTGGATTACGCCTCTGCGTTGATCGAGGGGCCCGCCGCAACTCACGCCAATGCCTGCCAGCCGTGCTCGACCAACGCCCGAAGTCCGAATCACTTCATGAATGGATTGCTCGATGAGTCCGACCGCGCGCTCTGGTCCCTGTTGTGGCAGCGTAGGAAACTCGATGCGCGCAAGCACCGCCTGCGGCTCCTGCGCGATCACCACGGCCGTCTTCGTTCCGCCAATATCTACGCCGATCCACGCCGTCTCATCCATGCCAATCATCTTCGCATGATGAGAGATTGACTTGCCTACTTAGCCGGCTTGTAGCCGCAAGTGGCAGCCTTCTTCATCGCTTCAAGGCCTTCTTCCACGCTGATTAGCGGCGTGGTCTTTATGCCTTTGCATGCTCCTCCGGCTCCGACAGCCAAGGAGAGAGCCGCCGTGCTCACGTTGTCGGGCATTTGAACAATCACAGTGGCATCGTAGTCGCCAAAGCTGAACCAGAAGCCTTCAATTTTTCCGCCGAGCTTCTCAATCGGTTTGCGCACGGCTTCGGCGCGGTTCTGCGGCTTCGCAATTAAAGCGGCTAGGCACTCAGCACTGTAGGACACCTGCACAAGATAACTTGGCATGGAAGACCGCCTTTCTTCACAAATCCCTGAGAGAGGCCCCAAGTATACATCCATACCGAAGCGGCAAACCAGTCGCTCTTTCCAGAGCGACTGCGGGCGCTTCAGCTGTCAAAAACGCTCCATCCGGAAGGAAGCGTACTTTTCAGACAGCGCTCACTCTGCGCCCGCTGTCAGAGAGTAAGATTCACCCAGGATGGCTCTTCGCAAGATTATCCACGTGGACATGGATGCTTTCTATGCGTCCGTGGAACAGCGCGACGACCCGCAGCTGCGCGGCAAGCCCGTTGTTGTGGCGTGGCGCGGCAACCGCTCCGTCGTGTGCGCTGCTTCTTATGAAGCGCGCCGGTTCGGGGTACGCTCTGCCATGCCGGCCGTGCGCGCCGAGCGGCTCTGCCCCGACGCCATCTTCATCCCGCCAGACTTCGTCCGCTATCGCGCCGTTTCACGCGAGGTACGCGATATTTTCAAGCGCCATACTGATCTCATTGAGCCGCTTTCTCTCGATGAGGCCTATCTCGACGTAACGGAAAACAAGAGTGGCCTGCCTACCGCCACACGCGTCGCACGCGCTATTCGCGCGCAGATCCGCGAGGAACTCAATCTCACCGCCTCCGCCGGCGTCGCGCCGAACAAGTTCCTCGCCAAGGTCGCCTCTGACTGGCGCAAGCCCGATGGTCTCTTCGTCATCCAGCCTGAAGAGATCGAAGCTTTTCTGCTACCCCTGACCGTGGGCCGTCTGCCCGGAGTGGGCAAGGTGACGGAAGCACGCCTCGCAGAGTTGAGCGTGCGCACTGTAGGAGACTTGCGCACGCTTGCACTCGAGGTTCTCGAAACCCGCTTCGGCCGCTATGGCCAACGTCTCTACGAACTGGCGCGCGGCGTGGATGCAAGTCCCGTTGTGCCCGATCGCCCCACACAATCCATATCTGCGGAAGACACCTTCGAACGCGACGTGCCGCTCTCTGAGATGGAATCGCTCATCCGGCGGCTTGCTGAAAAAACATGGATTGCTGCACGCAAGCAGCCGCGTGTGGCGCGCACAGTTGTGCTTAAGCTCAAGACGAGCGAATTCAAGACTCTTACCCGCAGCCACACGCCCGCATCTCCGCCGGCGTCGTGCGATGAGCTCATCGCCATCGCTCTTTCGCTGCGCGAACGGGTCCATCTTAAAGCGCAACAGCGCTTTCGGCTTGTCGGCGTGGGATTGAGCAACTTTCGTGACCCCACCGGCCCGCCGAACCGGCCACAGCCCGCGCTATTCGATTGATCTTTTTGCGCTGGATGGATCGCGCAAGGGGTCAAGTTAGATCGGCCGGCGTGCGCAGCAACGCGTGCAGCTTTTCGAGCAATACGCGTGGATGCACCGGCTTCGACAAGAAGTCAAACTGGTGCCTTTTGCCGCTCCCGTTCTCCGCGAGATCAGGCGTGGGCACATGCCCCGAAATGATGAGGATTTTGCACGACGGAAGCTTCTCCCTAATCCGCGTAGCCGCTTCGATCCCTGAGATGCCTGCCATAAGGACGTCGCAAATTAACGCATTGGGCAGGAATGACTCGGCCGTTACCACCGCCTCTTCACCACTGTAAGCCGCACGCGTATCGAACCCCTCTTTGTTTAGCACCCAACTCAACGAATTCGCAATCGAGTGTTCGTCGTCGACGACCAAAATTCTCTGTTTGCTCGCAATCTCCATTCTTCCTCCATAACTCCCTGCTGAGGTCTTTCCGGAGTCTGCTTAAGCGCTTCCCCTCTCTTGTCTGCTATGCGATTTGCGGCAGTCAAAAACGTCTGCCACCCTCGTATCAGACACGATGTATGCGCAGAAGGTTGCGTTTAACTGGGGGCAATCTTGACGGAAACTGAAGGCATCGCGCCTAACGTGTTTGATAAGTGCACTTATGGGGCCAATTTATCGATGCGAATTCGCAAGATAACCTATGGAAAAGAAATGAATATGCCGCGTCAGCCTGTAAAAAATGCTCGCTTATTACCTTTTTACCTTCTCGAAAGCCTCAGTGTAGAGATGGAATCTTCATACATCCATTTGGGAAATATCTGCATCGCGCCGCGAGCGCTCTCTACTTAAGATGGCAGGATCTACCGGACTTGCGTGTCCGGTAGATCACGCTGGCATCGACGAACCATCTATCGTGGGATCTCTTGCGTTCCAGTCATCGTAAATTCTCGCGACTGCACGCCTTTTGCGTTGTCGCCTTCAGGCTGCGATCCGCCGACATAGACGCGATAGCGCCCGGGGACTACTGCGCGCGTGCCTTTATCATCCACTTCGGAAAGATCGCGCGGACCAAGATGAAAGACAACATGCTTTGTCTCGCCCACATTCAGGCGTAGCCGCTCGAAGCCCTCCAGCGCGACCCTCGGTGAAACGTCTGTCTGCGGCGGCGTCAAGTAGAGCTCTGCGACTTCGTCGCCGGCCTGCGCGCCGGTATTCTTGATGTCTGCTTCAACGGTCAGCGTGTCGCCTGCGTGCAGCTTTTCACTAGAAAGCCTCACATCGGAGTACTCGAAGCTTGTGTAGCTCAACCCATCGCCGAAGGCGAAAAGCGGCTTGCCCTTGAAATAGCGATAGGTGCGGTTGGCCATGGAGTAGTCGTCAAACGGCGGCAGCTGATCGACGCTTGCATAGAACGTTACCGGCAGTCGTCCCGCGGGATCGTTTTTTCCGCTCAGCGTTTCTGCTATCGCTTCGCCGCCGGCCTGGCCCGGATACCATGCCTCAAGAATCGCCTTCGCGTTTTGCTCCGCCCAGTTCACAGCGAGTGCACTCCCATTCAGCAGCACCACGACCATCGGCTTTCCGGTTTTCGCGATTGCCTCGATGAGTTCTTGCTGCACATCCGGCAAAACAAGATCAGTGCGATCGCCGCCCGAGAAGCCCTTGATGTCGACGTTCATTTCTTCGCCTTCAAGGCGCGAAGTCAGCCCGACAAAGGCCACTACCACATCTGCTTTCTTCGCTGCAGCTACGGCCTCATCCAGCAGCAACTCGTGACGCGGGCTCCATTCGAAGGAAATGCCGCCGCCGGGAATGCGGCCGCTCTGGATGTATTCGATGCGAATCGCATGCGGGTTTGTGTCAGCGAACGGAATGGAGAACTGTTGCAGCCCGCCGAAGTTGCGTCCGCTCGGCGGCAGCTTGATGCCCGCCTGTGCCTGCGGCGGGGCGGCGTCGATCTTCTTCCCATCAAGATACACAGCAAACTGCAACTTGCCTCCGCAGGGATAGCAGAAGGGAACGCGAAGCTGGAAGTTGTACGTGTCCGCAACCGGAGCGGCGATGGTGCCCGTCCAGCGCACTGCGAAGCTCTGTTCTTCCGGATGCGTCGACAGGCTCGGCACCGGATTCGCAAATGCCCAATCAAAATCGATCGCTTTATCGACGCGGGTCATCTCCGGTGCGCCATCGAAACTCGGATGCGGGAAATATTCACCCGTCAATCCATCCACACTTGGATTGGCTGCCGTGCGCAGCATCGTCCGCGGCACAGGTATTGCGCCGCCCGTCGTGTAGGGCGAACCCTCGGCGTAGATCACGTGGCTCGCACCAAACTCGGAGATGATTCCGTCGACCGGCAAAATGGGATGCAGTGGAATCCCGTTGTAATTGCCTTCCAGCGCAATGCGCGACGCAGCGAGCGGGCCAATGATGGCGAGCGTCTGACTCCCGTCGGTTTTCAAGGGCAGAAAATGCTCCTCATTCTTGAGCAGCACCATGGACTCGCGGGCAGCCCGCAACGCCAACTCCGCGTTCTCCGGCGAGTTCACCACGCTGAATGGAACCGAAGAGTACGGGACCTTTTCCGGCGGGTCAAACATTCCCAGCTTCATGCGCGCGGTGAACAGGCGCTTCACGGCGACGTCGAGCGCCGACTCCGGCAATGTGTGATCGGTGACGGCATCTTTGAGCGTTAGATACGCGGTGCCGCAATCGGTATCCGTTCCCGCTTCGAGGGCGTCGGCCGAGCCGGCCTCGCGTGTGGGTGCGTAGTGGTGGCCGCTCGATACATCGGCGACCGCATCGCAGTCGGAAGTCACAAAGCCCTGAAATCCCCAGTCGGCGCGCAGAATCTGCTGGAGCAACATCCTGTTGGCGCAGGCCGGCGCGCGATCGATGGAGTTGTACGCGCACATGATGGAATCCGCCTTGCCCTCGGTGATTGTGGCGCGAAATGCGGGCAGATAGGTATCCCACAGATCATGATCGCTGGGATCTACATCCACTTTGTGCCGCGTCGATTCAGGTCCGCTGTGCACTGCATAGTGCTTGGGTGTTGCAATCGCGCGGTAGTAATTAGGATCATCTCCCTGAATGCCTTTCACGAATGCAGTGCCGAGAGTTGCCGTCAGGAAGGGATCTTCGCCGTAGGTCTCCTGACCGCGGCCCCAGCGCGGATCGCGAAAAATGTTGATGTTCGGCGACCAGATCGTCAACCCGTAGTAGCGGTCGTGATTTCCATGCGCGATCGCGTCGTTATACTTGGCGCGCGCTTCAGTAGAAACCACTGCGCCGATGCTGTGAACGAGCGGCGCATCCCAGGTGGCCGCATTGCCAATCGCCTGAGGAAACATGGTTGCGAAACCGGAACGCGCGATGCCGTGCAGCCCTTCGTTCCACCAGTTGTAGGCCGGAATATCGAGCCGCGGAATCGGCGCAGCACGATCGATCACCTGCGACACCTTCTCATCAAGTGTCAACCGTGAGACCAGGTCGTCCACTCTTTGCGAAATGGGCAGAGCCGGGTTGCGAAACGGCATGGCGGCCGCAGCCTTGATCTGTTCTTCCGTGGGGGGCGGGGCCTCTTGCTGAGCGGGCATCTGCGCCCAACTCAGAAGAGGTAAAAAAGAAAACAGGGCGGCTGCGGCAACGCGCTTGCGCATGGTTTTTCTCCAGTCAGCCCATATTACGGTTCCCCCTGCGCATTGAGCAAATCGATTTTTTACCGGATATCTGCCATACACGCGATCTCGGCGGCGACTTCCTGGGCAAGCTCCTCTGGTCCGAGCGCCTTGGCCCCGGTTCCCAGCCCGAGCACGGCAAATCGGGCCTGGCGGTGGCTTTCGAACTCCACATCGAAGACCTGCGAGTCCGGCGGCAAAGCACGCGTCGTTCGAGGCCGCGGCACGGCAACCATCACGCACCATGGCTGCAGGGTTCGCGCCGCCTCAGAGGTGAGCGCAAGCGTCGCCACGTAGCGTTGGCGCTGCTCTTTGAATGTGGCCGTGCTGCGTTTCCAGTAGGAGGCCAGATCGAATTTCGCCGGCCGCCGAAAAGTCAACGCCAGCACAATGGCATCGCGCATGCGCGACACGCGGAATGTGCGCATCCCGGCCGACGTTTGCGCAACCAGATACCACGTCGTCTGCTTGCACACAATCCCCAGGGGATCAACCGTGCGCGTGCTTGTTGCCCCATCGGCTTTTGTGTAGGCGAATGTCAGCTTGCGATCGCGCGCCAGCGCATCCTGCACTACCGGCAGCATCGACAGGTCTTCTTCAGCCAGCCGCCAATCTGCCGGATCGAAGTGCAACCGCGCCCGGATCGACTCTGCCTGGGCGCGCGTTGGAGCCGGCAGCGCAGCCATGAGCTTATCGAAGGCGCGCTGCGCCGCGGCAGTGAGCTTGCTCCCGCCCAGTGCGCCGGGTTGCGCCATCAGCAATCCCTGTAGCTCGGCATCGTCCAGTCCCGGAACCTGGGTGCGCCATCCCTTCTCCAGCTCCCAACCGCCTTGTACCCCGCGATGCGCGATCAGGGGAACTCCTGCTAGGCAGAGCGCCTCCATATCGCGATGCGCGGTACGCTGCGAGATTTCGAGCCGCTCAGCGATCTCACGCGTGGACAGGCGGCCGTAGCCCTGCAGCAGCATCAGGGCGGAAAGCAGGCGATCGGATTTCATCTCCGCTCCTTTTGTGAAAATCCCCTCAAAAAAGAATTCTCCCAGAAATATGACAATAGATGTCATATTTCTATCGCTAATCTCGTCTTCGTGAGACACAGAAGTCTCCTGGAGGTGGGTGAGATGGAACTCAAGAGGTTTTTTCTGGAGCAGTTGGAGCGGGAAGCGGTTGCCTCGCGCAAAGCCATCGAACGTGTGCCGGAAGGGCAAAACAGTTTCAAGCCGCATCCACGATCGATGGAGCTTGGCTATCTTGCGGCATTGGTTGCCACCATGCCGGGCTGGGTTGCGTTCATGATCAATACAGAAGAACTGGATCTCGACGGCAACGGAAAGGCCTTCCGTACCAAACCGGTTGAGACGCGCGCCGAACTGCTGTCGCTACTCGACAAAGGCTATGCGGATTCCTGCCGCGCCCTTACGCGCACGACGGAGGAGCACCTGCTGAAGCCGTGGAAGCTGAGGATGGGCCCGCAGGTGTTGTCGTACCGGCCGCGGTATACGAGCATTCTGGATGGCGCGTTTACGCACCTCGCGCATCATCGCGGCCAGCTTACGGTCTATCTGCGTCTCAGTGAAGCCAGCGTGCCGGCCATCTACGGCCCCAGCGCCGACGAGTGGCAGTAGAACCAACCAATGGATAGGGGTGCCCCAGGTTCGGCGCGTATTTGTCTTTGCGCCTAACCTGGGATAGCAGGGACTTTAAAACTGCAGCTTTGCGCCGAACTGAATCTGCCGCGATGTGGTCGAAGTCGCTGTCACTACACCGGCCGTAGGCGAAATTCCCGAAGTCGCCGAGCTGTAGACCACTTCGTTCGGCGTGAGGAAGTTCGTGTGATTCAGGATGTTGAAGAACTCGGCGCGGAACTGCAGACCCAGCCGCTCGGTGAGCTGCGAGTTCTTCACCGCCGAAAAATCCAGCTCAGAGAGTCCTGGGCCGGTGAGCGAATCGCGCTTTACGTTGCCGTAAGTACCCGTAGCCGGCGGCAGAAATGCATTGGGGTTGAAGTACTCACCTGGTGTGCGCGGATACAGGTTGCCGCTGAAGGCCGGGTTCCAGTTGGGCCGCACCGGGTTGCGCGTGTCGCCGTTGCCGGTTGGGTTATAGCCGAGCTGCGGCGTGAAAGGAAAGCCCGTCTGCACCGTAAGAATCCCGCTGGCCGTCCATCCGGAAGCGAGGAAGTTCACCGGTGCGGATGCGCGATGCAGATACCGGCGCTTGGCTCCGAAGGGCAGCTCCCAGCTTCCGTTCACTGAAGCGCTTTGCCGCACGTCAGTCGCAGCCGGGCCCCAGTCCAGCTTGGGATCGAGAGGAAACTCGACGAATGCAGGCGTATTGCCGCTGACGCTGGTGTTCCACGCGGAGCCGTCATCGAGATTCTTCGAATAGGTGTAGTTGCCGCGCAGTTGAAAGCCGTTGGCGAATGTGCGCCGCAGATCGATCTCAAGCGCGTTGTACAGTCCCACGCCCTGTGAGACCCACGAGGTTGAATTGGCCAGGGCGGGGTTCGCCAGCGGCTCGCCGCTTGTGTAATAGGGCGCACCGGCGGACGTGTACAGAGGCACCGGCTCGTTCATGTCTCCCGACAAGATCTGGTGATAGCTGTGCGATCCCACATAGCCCGCAGTCAGCGTGGTGTGCGGAGCAAGCTCCTGCTCAATGCGCAGGCTCCATGTAAGCACCGTGGGCGTGGCGATGTCGGGCTGCACATTGCTCGGCGAGACCTTGGTTCCTGCCGGCGGCGGAGTACCAGGTGTGATGTTTAGATTCGAAACCGCGATGGACTTGATCGATTCCGCGGTATTGAAAGGCGCTGTCTGATCGAGCCGGTAGTCGAGTGTGTCGAGCAGGCCGTGATAGATCCCAAAGCCGCCACGCACTGCCGTCTTTCCATTGCCCCACACATCCCATGCAAAGCCCACGCGGGGTGCGGGCAGAAACTTGGCGCGGTTGGTAGTGAGTGCCGAGCTGCCCACGATCGGTGTCGTCTGCAGCACGCCATTCACGATGGCATAGTTGGCCGCGCGTCCCTGCGCCTCGTTCCATCCGTTGGTGGACTCCGAACGGAATCCGGCGCGCACTTCGAGCCGCGGAGTGACCTTCACAATGTCCTCGACGAACGCCGCGCCTTCGAGCGAGCGCCATCCCAGCTCCGTGGGTGAGGGCACCACGGTAAATGTAGCGACCGTCCCCTGCAGGAAGCTCTGCAGCGTGCTGAACGAAGCCTGCCCATACTGGTCCTGCGCCAGCAGGTCATTCGACTGTACCCGTTCGAGCCACACGCCCGCCTCGATCTGCTGCCGTCCATGCGACCAGTAAATGTGATCGTCCTCGGTGAACAGGTTTCGCGCCGTTTTGTTATTGCTGCCCACATTGGTGCCCGCTGGCGAAATCTGCGAAGCGCCATTGGACGCGGTGCTGCCGCTAATGACGACGGCGCCGATCGGCTCGCCCGCGACCCATCCGGTCTCGCTCACCGGAGTAAAGCCCGTGAAGAAGTAGCTCGCACGCGAGTATCCGAAACGCGCGGTGTTCAGCAATGTAGGCGCGAAAACATGCTGCTCCTGCACGCTAGCTACCTGCTCGCGCAGGCTCTCGTTCACCAGGCTCAACGGATTCGAAGAGGGCGTGTTCGCTCGGCTGTCGTCGACGGTGTACACGGCGAAGAGTAGATCTTTGCTGCCTAGGTTGTCGTCAAAGCGCGTGGTGCCGAAGTCCTCCTGAATATGTTGCGGCGGATGGCTGAAGGCTTCGGCGATGCCGCTCGGATTTCCGTTCGCCAGCAACTCAGGCCCGTTCTGCACCGGCCACAAATTCAACAGCGGCACAACGGCGGCATTAACGCCGACGTACTGTTCCACGCCGGCCGAGTTCGGCAGGTATCCCTGGCGCGCCTGGCTGTCCGGAACCAGCGTGACCGCGCTGAGCCCCCAGTTTTGACGGAAGCCTTCGTAGTTGCCGAACAAAAACAGCTTGTCTTTCTTGAGCGGTCCGCCCAGCGAGCCACCGAACTGATTGCGCTGAAACTCCGGAATAGTCGACTGATCAAAGTAATTGCGTGCATCGAGAGCGCTGTTGCGCAGGAACTGGAAGGCAGTGCCATGCAGCTGATTTGTGCCGGAAGTCGTGACAATGCTTACCTGTGCGCCGTCGCGTTTGCCATAGCTTGCGCCATAGGTGTCTGTGACCACGTTAAACTCGCGCACCGCGTCGACGCCCAGCAGCTGGCCGCTGGTTCCGCCCGGAGTGACATTAATGAGCGAGGCGCCGGTGTATTCAATGCCATTCAGCAAGAAGAGATTGTCTTGCGGGCGATGGCCGCTCACGCTGAACATATTGCCGACGGAGGAGTTGGAACTCCCGATGCCGCCTGAGCGCTCGGCTGTGTAGTTTACGGTTGCCGGATTGAGAGTCAGCAACTCGTCGTAGCTGCGCCCGTTAAGTGGCAGCTCCTTCACCGCGCGTTCGTCGATCAGCCCGGAGGTTTGCTGTGAAGTGGTGTTTACGCCGGTCGTCTCGGCCTGCACGGTCACGTCGGTCCGCACCGAGTCTACGCTCAACTGAAAATCTACTACTAGGCTCTGCGCTACAGCGAGCGAGATCCCCGTGCGCTCCTGCGCGGCGAAGCCATCGTGCGAGGCGGTCACCGTGTAGTTGCCCACCGGCACGCTGGGAGCCGCATAGCGGCCATCTGCACCAGTGACCAGTCGCCGCGTAGCGCCGGTTTCGAGCTGCCTCACCGTCACGGTAGCTCCGCTCAGCGCAGCTCCGGTCGCGTCGCGCACGGTGCCGCTCAAGGTTGCGCCCACAATCTGCCCGTGTGCGGCTACGCTGCCAACGAGCGCAATCGCTGATCCAATGACAAGTATTTGTTGCAAAATGGTTCGAAGCCTCACATTGCCTCCTGAGCACCTTGTGCCCTCTCCAGTTGAGGGACCGAGGGAAGATGCACTGCGAAACACGGTGCACCTGTTCCACTGCACTATTTTTGGGATGAAGAATCAGAATTCGACAGACGATTCAGCGGCAACAACGACAACAACAGCCGTCCCGCCGGGAGGCAGGCGCATTGAGCCGCGTATTAAGAAAAGTTGTCATGCGTCAATCGAAAAAAGAGGAAAGCCAACTGCAACCAAAAACACAAAAGCCGCGCCAGAACATCTCTGGAACGCGGCCGGCAGGTACTTCTTGAGTGGGGAAATCACTCACCCGCAAGGCCGCACCGCACGCAACAACATGCGCACACGCGAAGCCTTGTGAGACAAATACCCATCAATTCACTATAGGTGAAGCGAAAAGCGGAGTCAAATTGCTGTTTTTGTAAACTGGCCATGACAATCCGTTCATTTTCACTTTTGGCTGCTCTCTTTTGTTCCCCCAAGACATCAGATTTGTTATGAGAATGTTTCAGCGCGTCTTGGGCAATCGCTTGCCTCATCTCGCCATGAATCGGACTTCCACCGCGCGCACTCTTTTCGTGTTGCTGTCGCTCACGATTGGATTTGTTCTCCACACACCGGCTCAGCGGACCAAAGCGAGCACCCAGACCTCCACGCCTCCCGACGCTCCCACGCCTCAATCTGCGACGGCCGATGTTCCCGCCGGAACGCAGACCAAGCGTATTCTCGGCATCATCCCGAACTTCCGCGCCGTCAGCGCCGATACCAAGCTGCCTCCGCAGACTGTGAAAGAGAAGTTCCTCGACGCGACCCAGGACTCGTTCGACTACTCCTCGATCTTTATTCCTGCAGCGCTCGCCGGTCTTGGCATGGCGCGCAACTCTGTGCCGCAGTTTCATCAGGGTGCGGCCGGCTATGCGCGCTACTTGTGGCACAACGCAGTGGACCAGACCAGCGAGAACTACATGGTCGAGTTCATCTATCCGGTCGTAACCCGCGAGGATTCGCGCTACTACACGCTCGGGCACGGCAGTTTCCTGCACCGCACCGGCTACGCGCTGAGCCGCGCAGTCATCACACGTTCCGACTCGGGCGCAGAGGTCTTCAACATCAGCGAAGTTTTCGGTGCAGCCTCTTCCGCCGGGCTCTCGAATCTGTACTACCCATCGCAGCAACGAAGCTTTTCATCAACCGCTTCGCAGTGGAGTGTCGACGTTGGGATCGACGCAGCTTCCTTCGTCTTTCGAGAGTTTTGGCCGGACATCAACCGCTCGATCTTTCATAACCGGCAACCAGGCTCCTGAAAAGTTCTTGATGCGCGTGCGGGCGACGCACATTCGTTCCGACCTGCGACTCTGCGCTCGGTTGTTCATCTTATAGTTATGAGCAATTCGACCCTCAACGAGACGGTGATCGCCGAGTCCGCATCGATCACGGTTGTCCGTCCCAGCGAATTCAGCGCGGAAACCTCGCAGACATCCGGCTCTTTGCGCCTGGCTGCTATCTCGGGTTCACTCAGCGAACAATCAGGTATGTGGGCTGGAACATTCCTCGTTGAGCCCGGCGCTCGCACCGGCATCCATCACCACGGCCGCCAGCACACCGTTGTTTATGTGCTGGAAGGAGAATCGGAAGTCCGCTGGGGACTGCGTGGTGAGCACACCACCGTAGTGCGCGCGGGTGACTTCCTGCACGTTCCTGCGTGGCTTCCGCACCAGGAGCTCAATCCCTCCGTGACGGCTTCTTTTCGCTGGGTCGTTGTGCGCAGCACGCCGGAACCGATCGTCGTGAACCTGCCCGACAATTATTGGGGCTGAGGCAGCGGCGCTCCGTTCGACACTGGAAGCAGTTCACAGGCCCGCAAGCGTGAGAACCTTGGTGATGGCCCCGAGAATGTCACCGGCGGTTTGAAAGTGCGAGGCGGTTGCAGCGATCTGGCTTTGCAGAGTTTTCAAGCCGCTATTGGTGTCGTTGATCTGCGTGAGTAACGCGTTGAAGGCCTCCGTATTCGCGCCTAGCCTGTAGATATCGTCTTTTTGGAGAACATCGTCAACCTGTGCCTGCTGCGCATTGAGCGCCTGCAATGCAGTAACATCTGTTGTGCCTTCGACTGCGGTTTCAATTTTGTCATAGAGATCCTGATAGGCAGCCCTCAGTTCAGGTGTGAGAGGAATGGGGGGCGAGGCTGGCAGGTTACCTGGTGGCGGTGTGCTCACGGATGTTCCTCCACAAAACTACATCGTTCAACCAGCTAGAAGAAATTGCCCAGGCTCGCGCCGGCAGTTTGGAGATCGCTTAGCTTGTCTTTTAGCGACTCGGGATTGTTGCCCTGGGCCGCGGCGGCCAGCGCGTGGTGCGTGAGGGAAAGCTTGAGAAGAGCGGCCTGCAGGGCGTTCAGCTTTTCGTCAGCTGCCTGCTGCTGACGTGCCAGCTCCGGCAGCTTCATGATCGCCTCCTGGCGCACCCCGGGGTCCATCTTGTCCTTGTTCTCACGCAGAAAGAGCGTCTGCTGATTGATAATCCGGTCGTATGTCCGATGTTCTTCACCTTGCAAGATCGAGGCATCACTCGCAAGCGCCTTGCACAGTTGTTCTACGACCGGGTCCATCGCTTCGATTTTCCCAGGGAGATCCTTTTCGATCGCTCTATTCACCAGGAACTGGCCCAACGCATCCACCGCAGCACCAATTCCTTTTTGTACTCCGGATGAAACCAGCGGAACCGGCGTTGAAGACGAAGTGGTGCTCGTCGTCGTGGTGGTTCCTGCTGTAGTGCTTACCGTGGTCTGCGTAGTTGACTCGGTTGCGGGAGTGATTCCCAGCACGCTGTCGATAGAGGGTTCCAGCGTATTCCCCAATCCTGCGATGTCGCCCCCGAGCGATTTTGATGCTGCGTCCAGCGCAGGTGAATCGGTACCCGAGGTGATCGCTGCTACGTCCTGCACATAGAGCTGAAATGCAGCCAGCACTTTCGTGCGGGTCTGTATCTGCTTGTCTGTAAGCAGGACATGGATCGTGCGCGGGTTGTAAACCGGTTGAGCTGCATCGAATGCCGTGGTGGCATCGTAATCCGCGCCCAGCTCATAAGCTGCTTCAGCGTCGTGATATGCCGCGGTTGCTTCATCCACAACCGGCGCGGTTGCGGCAGAGAGCGCGGTGGCATGCGGCTTGAGCGACGAGGCGCAGCCGGCGGTCAACAAGCTCACGCATGCCAGCAGTGCAAAGACGCCCGCACGCAGGCACAGTCCAGGGATCACGCTCGTGCTATGGTCCTCTTTGCTGAACATACCTGAATGGAAAACCTGGATGATTGCTTTGTCAAGAATGAATTCGGGCTAAAGGGCAAGTTTTTCCGGCGCATCGGCATCGCGGTATGTTACAACGTGGGTAATTCACGGGAGAACCTGTATGTCCAAGCGGATCGTTTTTTGCGCGGACGGAACCTGGGATGCGCCCGCGGCCAACACCAACGTCTACCTCATCTACAAGGCGCTTACCGTCACCGCTGATCAGGTGACTTATTACGATGACGGCATCGGCTCCCAGGCAACCGGATTATCCCGTGTGCTGGAGGGGGCATTCGGCCAGGGGCTTTTCCAAAAGATCCAGGACGGTTACACACAAATTGCGCATGTTTACGAAGCGGGCGATCAGATCTTCCTGTTCGGGTTCAGCCGCGGGGCGTATACCGCACGCAGCCTGGCCGGCATGATCGCCATCTGCGGCCTGCCCAGCGGCAGCTTTACTAACGACTGCGTCACGCAGGCCTTTGCCGCCTATCGCGACCCTGCGAACCGCAGCACGATCCTTGCAGGGCTTGGCGCCTGCGGGCTCTACAACGCGCAAATCCAGATGATCGGCGTGTGGGATACCGTGGGGTCACTCGGCATTCCTGCCATCTTCGGGGGCATCGATGAGGCGCAGTACGGCTTTCTCGATACCTCGCTACATCCCGATGTGAAGAACGCTTACCAGGCGCTGGCCATCGACGAACAGCGGGCGCAGTTTCCGGCGACGCTGTGGACCGGCGATGCGGCGCCGGGCCAGACCATCGACCAGGTCTGGTTTTCGGGCTGCCATGGCGACGTGGGCGGCGGGACGCCGCTGGGCGGTCCGGTGGATGCGGGCACGCGACTGTGCGACATCACGCTGGGATGGATGATCCGCAATGCGCAGGCGCAGGGTCTCACCTTTGACCCGACGGCGATTGCGCCTTACGTGAACCTGTTTCCCGCCAAGTATGCGCTCGACAAGATCAACGAGACGTGGACGCCGATCTTCGGCCCACAGCATCTGCGCCCTATTCCAGCGAATGCTTCAGTCGCGAACAGCGTCCCGCTGCGCATCCAGTATGGCCTGACGTACACGCCGGGAAACCTGACTCTGAACAGCGGTGCGCTGGCGCAAGGCTACGCGCAGGTGAACATTGTTGACCCCACGGCGATATGAACGACGCTGCGCCGCTCAAAACGGCATCTTTTTCGACCAGCTGCATAGGTTGGGCGGCTTCGCGGGCCGCGGCCATTTGAGCGGGCGGACGGGCGTCTCAAGCTTGAGCGGCCGCTGCTGATGCAACTCGCACACCGGCTTTACGACGCCGGTGTTTTTCGCGTCCCTGGTAAAGAGGCAGACCTCGCCCATGGCGTCGCGGATATGTCCGTCGGCCCACCAGCCGATGTGATAGCCCTCCCAGTCGTACACGCCGTCGCCGTCCACGAAGGCCACGGCCGCCCCCTGGAGCGAATACACATTGCCGTTCACGTGCAGCCACGCGTAGGTCGCGCCTTTCTGGTTGTGCAGCGGCTCCAAGTACATTCCTCCTGCTCATTTTCATCCTAGTGCGACTTCGAGCGTGCGGTGAATCCGCGACCTAGATGTGACGCCGTTATGGCGGTCCTACACTAGCTCCATGCGGCTTTTCATTGCCATTCCGCTTGCGGATTCGGTGGTGGCCGAATTGAGCAGGCTTACGGGGCGTCTCCGCTCGAACAGCGCCGCATTGCGGTGGCCGGCTCCTGAGTCCTGGCACATCACGCTGCAGTTTTTGGGCAATACGAACGAAGAACAGTACGGCTGCCTGATCGGCCGGCTCGCGGAGCTTCATTGCCCAGCGGTGCCGATTCAGCTGGGCGAGCCGAGTATCTTCGACCGCGCCGGGATCTTCTATGCCGGTGTGGAACTGACTCCGCAGCTTGTGGCGCTCGAGCGGCGGGTGGTGGCGGCGACCGCCCTTTGCGGATTTGAGCCCGAATCCCGGCCCTATCGCCCTCACATCACACTGGCCCGCGCGAAGGCGGGCAACCGCGCCCGCGAGCTGTGCGGGCTGATGGCCAGCGTCCCGGCGCGGATTCGATTTTCCCGGTTTACGGCGCTGGAGTTTCTCCTTTATGAGAGTCATCTTTCGCCGAGCGGATCGACCTATGAGGTTCGTTGCCGGTTTCCGCTCGTGGGTGCGAAGTGACGCTCGGCAGACCGACCTGACGCGTTTTTTGGTCGAAAAGACGGCTTTTTCGGGGGTCTGGGTTTACTGGTTGGGTAACAGACCGCCCGGATCGATATTTCAGCATACCTTTGAATCTTTTGAAGTTGTTTGAAATCTGTGCGTAGTCAGGGGTCGAAAAAAACTCGATTTTTTGAGAGAGGGGGAGGGGTAGTCCGATGGTGGTACGGACCGGGGTGTTTCCTGACATTTTAAACAGGAAGGCCGGGGCCTGTGGGGATTGTGCCATGAGGGAGGCATATTTTATGCAAACTCGGGGTGGTTCGTGCCGTCCCTCCGGGACGGCTGGATCTGCCTGTGGGCCTGCTGTCCCGGGATTTCATCCTGGGCTATTTTCGGGCTTTCCCTTGCGGGAGGGCTTTGTTCCGGCGGGGTCGCGGGCGTGCCTTCCCAGGTCACAAAAGCGAGACCTGGGGCACCCATTGTCGTGCTGAATTTTAGTTTCTTAAGACCCGGGGGTAAACGGCGAAGAAGGTGGGCAGGATGGGGCATTCGTTGTCTTACTCGACTGGCTGGGGTGAGATCTGGGGTTCGATCGGTGGGGGATCGCAAGGCTAGATCACAATCGGGTGTTCGTGCACGCTCCAAAAGATATAGGCGGATATTGCAATCCATCCGACCGCAAGGATCAGCCACCAACGTCTTTTGATGGAAGCTATTAGCGCCAGTACGGCGCCAGCCAAGGGAAAGACGAAGATTGACCAGAGGAAGAGCACGACAACGAAATCCGGAAGAGTCAACCTCGCGATACTCAACCCAAGCGTGACGAGATAGGGCAGACAACAGGCAATGGACAGCCATCCGCAGATGCTGAACGGCAGCACGCTTGCTTCCGGAATGGGTTGTTCTGATTGCATCGACTGAGCCGAAGATACAGCGGCGACCCGGCTCAGTAGGGATGCGGAGGATTGGCCGAGACGGGAACGTCGGCAGATGTCGCCGCGCCGACTGACGGAGCCTGGTTCGAGTGCCTGGCCATAAACTCCTGGGCGGTCTCTGTATCCAGTCCACCGCTGTGCCGGTAAAAGACAAAGGACTTCAAGGCCAGCTTGAACTCGCAGGCATGGAACTGGTCCGGCTTCTGCCCGATCTCACCGAAGATCACCTCCACGGACTGACCCTGTTTCTTCCACTTGGCCGGATACGCCTCGTTGCTGTTTGAGGCCATCAGGTGGTCTTGGCAATCGTAGGTAAACTCCACCCCGTGCGGGGCACCCTGCTCATCGAACAGGTTTGCGCGCCCGAAGGCGTGATAGCCCCACCCGTTATGGTTCCAGTTGGTCTGGTAGATATGAAGGCGCAGCGGATAATCGCTGAGGCTCCGCTTGGCCACGAGAACGGCGGGAGTGCAGACCGCGGCAACAAGTAAGAGCACGAGAGCAAACCGGTTGCGATTCATGCACCGCATCTTAGCCCGTTGGTTGAGCCCCGGACAAGAAAAATTTGGGAGAAAACCTTGGGTTTTCCCTTCGGGAAAGCGGCGCTCGCGGCGGGGGGTGGAGGCGTGCTTTCCCGGGTTTCAGAAGCGAGACCCTTTGACAAGCTAAGGGCGGGCTCTGGGTGCCCGACAAAGTCTCTATGACTTCCGCGGCAGGAATTTAAGTAATAGAAATAAAAGATTAAAAGTAAAACTACCATGGTAGAAAAAGATAGACTTCTACCATGGTAGAAAAATCTCCTAGCCTGCAGGGGCTCGCGGAATAGGGCGCTTCTTTGCTCTTAAGAACGCCTCAAAGGTCTTTGCCGTTTTGGAATCTGTGGGTAGCCGGCCGTTCCGCCACCGGTAGAACTCCGGTTTGTGAATTCCGGAATTTTGCGCCTGATAGATTTTCTTGTTGGATGGATTACCAGTTGCTGTTTTGTACTCGGACAACAGCTTCGCTCGGCGCCATATCTCTTCTTGCACCTCGGAAGATCGTGTCGTGATTGGTGGTGAGACGGAAGGCGCCTCTCCCTGCGGTACCTCTAGTGACTTTTGCGTTCGCCCCCTTAACGGATGGCCCACATGCTGAGCAATGGTGGAGCGTAAAGTTTCTATCCATGCTTCCGCAGGAGGATCTACGTTGAAATTGCTCCAACATGCGAGCGTGATTTGAATCGCTTCTTCTGCGATGCTCACTTCCCATTCCCAGATATGGATTTCGTGGCTGTACGCTTCCTTCAATAGATCGAAAAATGAACAAGCATAGGAGCGGAGATAATCCTTTGCGCGAGCCAAGTCATAACATCCCTTGCGATCACTTATGCAGTGCATTGAAAGTTCGGTGCCTAAGCGCGCCCGCTTAGTGGTCAGAACGTTCAACGTAGCCAAGGACTTTGGCGGAAGTTCAGACTGAGATGGCAACAGCACACCCCTTGACTCAGCACGGCAAGGACGTCACGATGGCGTAACCAGCAGCACCATCGAATTGCCTCGTTGTCGCGCCGGGCTTCTTATTTGTGACTGGCATAGATTCTACTAGGGGTCTTTGCGCGGCCTGCCACCACCCGGCCGTGATCTCTAAGTTCAACCTCTGCTATACTAAGGATTCGGCGCGCCGATAGGGCGGTTGTGTGTCTCTGATCTGGCGCCGGTATCCTTTGGAAGAGTTTTGGAGTTTTGAGTCATGGCACAGACCTGTGATATTTGCGGCAAGGGGCCGCAGTTTGGCAACAACATCTCGCACGCGCACAACGTGACGCGGCGGCGGTGGAATGTGAACCTGCAGGCGGTGAAGGCGCTGGTGAACGGCGCGCCCAAGCGCATCCGCGTGTGCACAAGCTGCATCAAGGCGGGCAAGATCGCCAAGGCGTAGGTTTTCCTGTCCAGGAGCTGAGGCTCCCGTCTTTCCGGTCGGGCGTTACCGGCAGCCCTGATTTCAAGGCCATGGTTGTTCGGCTACGCAAAAGCAACCGCAGATCCTTCGACTCCCTCCCACTTCGCTACGCTCAGTGTACGGTCGCTCAGGATGACAGACTGTTGGTGCTAAGAAAAATCTCGTCCGGCTGGACGGGGTTTTGTTGTGCCTGCGGCTTATTTGCCTTCGCCGGTGAAGGTGAGTGAGGCGGAGTTGATGCAGTAGCGCAGACCGGTGGGGCGCGGGCCGTCGGGGAAGACGTGGCCGAGATGACCGCCGCAGCGGGCGCAGGTGACTTCGACACGGCGCATGCCGTGGCTCATGTCCTCGTGC
>JASHVE010000405.1 GCA_030039675.1 Acidobacteriaceae bacterium
GGGCAGCGTATTGGGTGAGCGCGCCATGTGGCAGCCCTGGCAGGTGGTGAAGTCCGCCTGATAAAACGTGAGCGGGTTCTGGTGCGAGAACTTTGAGTTCTGCCACTCATCGTACGCGCTGAAGGCGCGAATCCACTTGTAGTTGTTCAGCATCGGTGGCAGGTTCGCTTTGTGGCAGGCTGCACAGAACAGGGGCAAACGGTAGAAGGGCTGCATCACCGCCTTGGAGTGGCGATCAGGGTGCGCGTAGATCTCCCAGAAGGGCACGGTGCCGGGAATGCGGTTGCCGTGTTCGTCGACCATTACCGCGGGCACGGCCAGAACGAAGCCTCCATTGCCCAGCTTCGAATCAACGCTCTGAATGGAGTGACACACCGTGCAGGTCAAGCCGTCGCTGTCGAAGGAACGGTCGCCGGTGTAGTGTGAGTCGAGCGCGCCGGCAAGCACAGCTACCGGATTATGACAGCTATCGCAGTGGCGCGCGAATTCGACGCCTTTGGTGCGCAACAGAATGTTCACGCTCTGCCGATAGAACGGCGTCCGGAACGAATTGGAGTGCAGGGCCTGCCGCCATTGGTGATAGGCCTCCTGGTGGCAATGTCCGCAGTAGCGTGCGTCGGGGAATGCGCCCGGCTCAAGGAAATCGTCGCCCGCAACGGCGACGTTGCCGGGAAGTGAAATGCTATTTACGGTAAAAGCGAATTTGTAGGTTTTGCGGATGCTGTCGGCGTAGGCCTTGCGAACAGTCTGTTCCTCAGCCTGTGGGTCTTCGCCCGCATGCGTGGCGCGAAGGCAGAGCACGCAGGTGGAGACGAACAAGAGGATGAAGGCACAGATGGTCCGCGTCTGGCTCTTCAACACGCTTGGATTCCTCGGCAGTCAATGCGCCGCTCGAAGGCGAGCTCATCTTGCGCGTGAGATCTCGTCTTCGAGCAAAAGCGATCCAATAGAGCTGGGAAACTGCCACCCAGCAGTATATTCCTGGCTTAGCGGGCTGTACACCGGAATCAAGTCGGGTGCGCAGCGGAAGCCGGGTTACGGCGTGGTTTCCGATTTCCCGCTCTCTGTCTGTAGCGCTTTGGCCTGTTTGCGCTCGGCTGCGGCTTCCAGCGTCCTGCCCTGCTTGTCCAACGCGATTGCGAGCGCGAGGTGCGCCTCAGCATACTTCGGATCGAAAGAGAGAGCGTTGCGGAACTCGACGATAGCATCATCGACCTTGCCGGCCTCAAGCAGCGATTTGCCGGAGTTCGTCGCCACCACGGCGCGCTTAGTGTTCAATTGCCCACGCATCAGGTCGGCGGCGATCTTGCGCTCCTCGGCAGCTTCGGCGGTGTTGCCCTGCTCGATGAGCACATTGGCCAGCAGCAAGTGAGGATCTGCCTGGCCAGGAATCTGCTGAACCGCCGTGCGCAAAGCGGCAGCCGCCTCAGGCAGCTTGTCCAGCTTCAAGTAGACGCTGCCCAGTGTGGACCAGGCGTCACCATTCTGGCTGTGCAGCTTGAGCGAGGTTTCGAGCTGCTGCGCGGCCTCGGCGTAGCGAGCTGCCTGGTCGTAGAGAAGCCCGAGTACATAGGGAGCCTCGTAGCCGGAGGGATCGAGCTTTTCGGCCGTTTCCAATTGGGGAATCGCATCGGCCGCATCATCCCGAAGCTTGAAGGCGACACCCAGATCGTAATGCGCCTTGGACGAGTTGGGCGCGAGCTTCAACGCAGCCTGCAGCTCCGAAACGGCGTCCGCCACCCGGTCGACCTGGATGTAAGCCGCGGCCAGGTCCTGGCGCGCGGTCAAATTGTCGGGGGCGAGAACAATAGCGCGCTGAAGATAGGGTAGCGCCTCCTGTGCGTATTGAAGCTGGCTCAAGGCCAGGCCGAGATTGACCAGCGCGGCGGCGTTCTTGGGTTCAGCCTCCACAACCTTCTTGAAGAGATCGGCGGCTTCTGAAATGCGGTCGGTTCGCTGGTAGACCAACGCCAGCGCGTATTGGGCTGTGCGGGAACGCGGATCGAGACGCACAGCCCGCTCCAGAATCGGCTCAGCCTTATCGTCTTCGCCGGCATCCGCCAGCGCTTTGCCTGCCAGAACCGCGATCTGCGCGTTATTCGGGGCGAGCGCGTACGCTTGTGTCCATTCCGTCGCGGGATCACCTTTCTGTTCGGCCTCGAGCACGAATCCGAGCTGCAGATGAGCTTCAGCCAATGCGGGCTGGATGCGCAGCGCCTCGTTGAACTCTTCTTCGGCGCGCGGCCAATCTTTGCTCTGCGCGTAGAGCGATCCAAGATCGTCATGGAGTTCGGCGGACGCACCGGCTTGGGCAGCGGCCTCCTTCATGTGCGCAATCGCCGATTCCGTGTGCCCCATGGCGGCAAGAGACTTTGCATAGAGGACAGTTGCCTGGGCCGGCAGACGCGTGCCGCGCGCCATCGCCGCTGTTTCCGCTTTGGCGAAGAGCGGGAGCGCTTTAGCGTAAGCTCCAGTCTCCGCATAGGCGATGGCAAGATTGAGTTGCGCCGCGTCGTCCGCCGGCTTGATCACCAGGGCTTTCTCCAGTTCCCTGATTGCGGCCGTCCATTCTCCCCCGCGAACCAGCACCGCCCCCAGAGCACTATGCCCAAGCTCGATTCCAGGTTCCAGCCGCACCACCGCTTCGAACTTCTCGCGCGCGGTCTTCAGGTCATTGCTGTTGAACGCGACCACCCCGGCACGGTAATCAGCGTCGGCCTGTTGAAGAGCATTTGAGCCCTGTTGCGGAAACGCTAGCCCGCACGCTCCTGATGACAAGAGCAACAACCAGCCTTTAACAGCAGTGCGAGGCATGGGAAGCCAACCAAGCCATTCTACGACAGTGACAATTGGATGCCTTCACCACGTTGATACCTGGAAGTCGGCTCTGCGCCAGCTTTCCGAATCCAGGTGGCGAGTGCGCATCCCGGAATGCTGCCCCATTTATCAGAACTTATCGCCAAAACGTTGCGGGTTTGTCTGATAGCGGTGAGGGGGCGAGGTGCATCTATGCCTAGAGTTTCGCTATTGCCTGGAACTGGGCAGCGTCTCTTGCCGCGAATATCTCTGGCCGAGGCGAGCGGCCGTCAAGGGCGCGAAACGTTCACAAACTAGTTACATTCCCCTGACAACTGCGATTCCCTTGACAACCTATGTTGGCAATCGGGCCATGCGTGGCGCAAGCGCTACGAGGAATGTCTTTGTGGGCGGCAAGGAATAAATCGACTGCTTGCCAGTTAACAACCTTGGCGGAACTGATGCATTGTCTCCGGTGGAGATGACCGCCGACAACCGAATGCAAAGGGAGAAACAGGTAAACATGAAACGACATGGATCGGCAATAGCAATGGGGATTGTGGCAACCGGCATTGCGTTGGGATGCAGTTTGAGCCAGGCGCAAGCAGCCGGAACACTGGACACGACCTTTGGCTCAAACGGAATCGTAACCACCTCGCTGGGCAGCGGCGTTACCGGCTCTCCGATGGGGGCTTTCGAGGAGTCGAACGGGGACATTCTGGTTGTGGTGGAGGCGTTTGAGGCCTCAGAAGCGGGTACCAACAGCGTTGTGGAGATCCTGCGCTATACGCCGCAAGGACAGCTGGACACGACCTTTGGCACCGATGGCGTCGTGACCACAACGATTCCCAATCTCTTTGTTCTGACGGACGTGGCTCTCGACGCGGAGGGCCGTTTTGTGATTCCGGGAAAGGCGACGAACAGCAGCGGCGCGGAGGGAATTGGAGCGGCGCGGCTGACGGCAAATGGCCAGCTCGACACGACCTTTGGGACCGGGGGCGTGGTCACCACTTTTCTCACGCACAATGTCACCTCCACGGGCGCATTTCTGCTGCAGCCGAACGGGCAGATCCTGATGGCGGCAGGAGAACAGAGCGTGGTCATCCGGCAGCCTGGTACTGATGTGCTGGTGCGGTATGACTCGAATGGCATCCTGGACTCGACCTTTGGGACGGGAGGCATTGAGGATACGGGGGGCGTGGCGGGAGCGCTGGCGCTGCTGGCCAATGGGGATTATCTGTTCGTCAGTGGCTCGACGATTGCCGAATTGAGCTCCACTGGCGCTGGTCTGTCCTCCTTCACCTCCTCCGCGCCTACGGCGGCCAGCCCATTCTTCGCCATCCAGAGCAACGGCGACATGGTGGAAACGAGTTCCATCCTTCCGCCGGGCACCCCGCCAAGCAGAGGAGGACACCAGCCATCGGACGTGAATGTGGCCCGAGTCACCGAGAACGGGACGGCCGATTCAACATTTACGACAACGACGTTTACCTTTGAGGCGATCACTTCGGCCAACTCTCTGGACGTGAACGTTAATTTTCCGGCCTTCACCGCCTTCAATTCCGCGGGTCAGATCATTGTGGCGGGAGGAGTATCCGGCACGGGGTCGAGCGCGGATGCGGCGGCGGGCGTGGCGCGGCTGAACGAGGACGGCGGCCTGGACACGACCTTCGGCGTCGGAGGCACGGCGACCAGCAATGCGTTGATGAACGAGGTGCAGGCGCTGCTGGTCGAGAGCAACGGAAATATCGTGGTGGCGGGGGCGCCGCCTTCCTCCAGCAGCGAAGTGGCCTCGAGCATCGTTCTCGAGCGTTTCCTGGGCAACTAAGCGTCCGCCAATAGGCGGTGAAACCGGTGGCCGGGTGGCGCGCAGAGGAATGCGGCGCTGCCCGGCCATTGTCGCTCCCCTTGCGGGAAAGCACGAGTGGGATGGGCTTGAGAAACGCGCCTTTGGAGTTGACTTGCGGCAGTCTGTTGCAACGAAACCTAAGCACGCCTGAGAGAAACCATTGTGCAGAGCGTGTTTCCTAAATGGGTTCGGCCTCAAAGTGGGTACTTACATTTGAGGCAGTTGAATTGTTGACCCGCGCCGCGCGATACGAAGACATTCGTTTGACATTCCCCTGACAACAATGTCCTCGCGCATGCTTAGTGTGTACCTCGGGGCACCACCTCTTGAAGAAGCCTCGTCACTCCAAATCGGGAAAGGTTGAGCATACATGAAGATGTCCGTGAACAATACTGGGCACCCAGTTGACCGCCGTTCTTTTATGAAAAGCGGTCTTCTGGCAGGTGGCGCAGCAGCAGTGGGCGCCGGTTTGTTAGCCAATGCAACTTCGGCCCCTGCACAAGAGCGAGGTTCCGACGGTCCTCTCTCCGCAGGCGACGTCGCCATCCTCAGGTTTCTGGCGGCGGCGGAACTCATCGAGTCTGACCTCTGGACGCAGTATGCCGAACTAGGCGGTATCGGCGATAACCCGCCCATTGAGGTTGACCCGAACGAAGCGTTGAACCCTTATCAGACTGCTCTTTCGAACCTCGATCCGGATGGCCCGCAATACATCACCAGCAACACATTGGATGAAGTGAGCCACGCCACCTTTCTCAATGCCTACCTTGAGTCCCGCGGAGCCGAACCGGTCAACTTCGACGAGTTCCGCACCCTGAATGGGAGCACAGCCACCGGATCGTCGGGCATTGGACGCCTTACCAACCTGATGCATCTCAATGTCGACACCAGCTGGTTTATTCGCTATCGCAGCGCAACCAACCCGGACTTCGGTGCCACCTTTCCTCAGGCGATCATTCTGGATGGGGTTACTGCGATTCCGATAAATGACGCCGATCTGAACAATCCCAATCCCAATCATCTCCAGGCGATCGCGAATACGGCGGCCTTTCACTTTGGGTACATTGAGCAGGGCGGCTCGAGCCTTTACGCAACCATGAGCCAAAAAGTGACCGATCCTGAAGTGCTTGAGATCACGCTCGGCATCGGTGGCGACGAGATTGCTCACTTCCTGGAGTGGGTTGATTTCTCGGGCAACGGAGTGCAGCCGCCGGTGGCGCCGTTTACAGACTCCGTATCCGGGCTGACGTTTCCCAACTTCTTCAGCCCACTTAATCCGCTCAATCAACCTAGCCTCATCTTCCCAGTTCCCTGCGAATTCATTAGCCCGAAGCTTCCCCATGTCTCAATCATTCGTCCGCTTACCGACAAATTTGCAGGCGCGGTGGCGACGATCGCAAGCTTTACCGCCGACGGACTCTTCTTTGGCCAAAGCAAGAAATTCCTCAACTTACTCCAAACTATGGCGCAAGAAGCCGACGCCGCTGCGCGCATCCTACCGTAACCATTGAATCTCGGTTCGCACTGCATAGAAATCGGGGGCCCCGATGATACAGTCGGGCCCTCGATCAAACAGAGAAATACGATCAACTCATAGGTGCATTGAGAAAGGCAGTAGAAAACATGGGTGGTACCGACGACAGTTTTCTCGTTCGAGAGGCGCAAGCCGGCAACCGCGCCGCCTTTGACCAGTTGGTACAAGCGCATGATCGAGCTGTTCTAAAGCTCGTGTTTCGGATCACCCGGTCGCAGAGCGATGCCCAGGACGTCTATCAAGAGGCACTTCTAAAAGTCTATAGGAATCTCAGTGGCTTCCGTTTCGAGTGCTCCTTCTCGACCTGGATCTATCGTATAGTCACCAACGTCTGCCTGGATTATCTGCGAAAAAATCGAAACAACAAAGAAAGCAGCGCGATAGCAGTGAACCTCGAGGGCGAGGAATACGACTTGCTCGGCGAAGTTTCGGACGACAGGCCAGCGCACAATCCGGAACGGCAAATGTTTGGCCGGGAATTGCGAGCGTACATCTTATGCGCTCTAAAAAGACTGCCGCTACGTGAGCGCATGGTTTTTGAATTGAAGTATTTCCATGGACTAAGGATTCGAGACGTAAGCGAGATCCTGAATACTTCCGTGCCGTCGACAAAGACAACTTTGTACCGGGCTACGCGAAAGCTGCGTCACCAGTTGGCGATGGTCCCGAAAAAAAGAATTCACGACATGGACACGCCGTGATACCTGAAGCGTGAAGCACGGTCGAAATAACTTGTTGAGCCTTGAAGGAGTGTGACTATGAGATGCGCGAAACGGTTCGTGACCACCGCCATAGCCATAGTCATCCTGTCATTGAATTGTGCCTGCGCTCCAGCATCTGGCCTGGACGATGGTTTCACTGCTATCGCTGTGCTTCAGGCAAAGGCGGATCAAGCCCAGCCGAGAGACAGATGCTTTCTCTACGCGGAGCTCGTGAGTCAGATGACGGAACTGGCCATCAGGAAAGCCAATTCCGGAGATTCCGAGCAGGTTTCGAAGACCCTCAAGTTGGTGAACCAGTATGCTGAGAATATCCATTTGGGCGTTGTCGACAACAGCAGAAAGTTAAAGGATGCAGAAATGCTCATCGATCGTGCATCGTTCCGCCTCAAAGACCTTCATGACGATGGAGGGAATGAAGATCGTTCGGCTTTGCAGGAGACGCTGAATAAGCTATACCAGGTTCGGACGCAACTCATGATGCGAGTCTTCGAAAAGTAGAATGAGGCTGATTCAACTCTCCGCAGAGATACGGATCATTTGTGCGACTCTGTGACTCGCGATCGCCTATTGCGCTGAGTATCAATAGGGAGAGCCGCCTGATCATGCCCGCAACTCCTTACTCGGGGTCGGTTTGCCGGGCAGCATTCCGCGCAAAGTTGCGCGCGCACGCGCGACTCGGGACATTACCGTGCCAATGGGTATTTCCAGGACGGTCGCGATCTCCCTGTATTTCATCTCTTCCACGTCACAGAGCAGGATCACCTCCAGCAGCGGCTGAGCCAGTTTCTCCATCGCAACGTGCAGCGCGGTGCAGTCGCTTAAACGGATCAGACGCATCTCAGGAGTCTGTCGGTCGATGGCGGCCTCAGGATATTGCGCCGGCCCGGATTCTCCGTATTCGTTCATCTCATCTTCGAGCGCGACGGTGCGCCGGGCCGCCAGTTCGCTGCGAGAGGTCAGGTAGATGTTTCTCAGAATGCGGAAGATCCAAGCCTTGAAGTCGGTTCCGGGCTGGAACAAGTCGAAGCCGCGAAGAGCCTTGAGAAATGTCTCCTGCACCAAGGTCCTCCGCATCGGTCGCGTTGCGTGAGAGCCAGAAGGCGAGGTTGTAGAGTGAGGGAAGGAACGGTAATGCCAGGTTCTCGAACGCAATGTCCAACGAGCGCGTCTTACGAGCGGTTTGCATCCGGGAAGACGTTTCCTCGGGCGGTGACTCGATGGCAGAAATGAAGCCCATGGGCGCTATTCCTGGACCGGCATTCAAGCACCCAAAATGTTGGCCGCTTCCCATTGGGCGTTTGAAGTCTCTCGCGCCGACAGAAAGGCCAGAACTTCGGACTTGCGGGGAAAAACCGGGTGTGTCACCTGGGGATGCAACACACTCTTCGGCGCCTTTCTCGCACTTCGCTCGCTTGCTATGGGATTGGCAAGACTGAATCGCACAAGCACATCGTTCGCTGTGTCCTGGACACGGGTTCCCGGTTTATGCAGTGCGCGGGCCGCCTTCGACGCGAGCATGGTGAGGAGATAGCGATTAGGAACGTTCTTCATCGCGCCGAAAATCAGATCAGATCGCATAGAAACCTCCTGATGGAAGAGATACAACCCCCGATTCACGGAAAGTCCAAGAGTCATCGGCTCGACCCCGTTGATTGGCTGTTTCACAAGCTGCTTCTGCTTGTCATCCATTCTCAAGAATCCCCCGCTTCGAACACTGCCGAAAGGGCCAAAGCGGAAATGAGAAAATTCACGGCATTACAGCGTGTCAAGACTACGCACCATGCTTCGCTTCGTGCGCGTAGGGCGGATTGGAACTGTTGAAAATGTGGGGGAGTGCCTCAAGCGGAATGGCAAAGGGAATGGTGATCTTGAACAGAGCTCCAGCCCCGCTTCCTCCATCAAGGTGGATTTCCCCGCCATGATCCTCGACAATCTTTTTCGCTATGGCGAGGCCCAGTCCGCTACCTCCTGCCTTTCCGTGGCTCACGAATGGCTGAAAAACGGAATCATGCATCTCCGGCGGGATACCAGGACCGTTATCCCAGATGCCGATTTGCAAGCTGGATTTATTTCCCACCGTGGTTATGACGACCAGACCCGTGTCTGGAGAAACTGCCTCGCAAGCATTCAGAATGAGGTTGGAGAACACCTGTTCGAGCCGGTCGGAATCAAACCAGCCTACGGCCGAGCCGCGATGATGATGAGTGATGGTAATGTGCCGGAACTCCTGTCTCACTCTTGTCATGCGGATCGCGCGCTCGATTGTGTAAACGATGTTTCGGGTAGCGGGCCGAAGAGTGTCACGATTCTCGGAGTATTCCATCAAGGAAGAGACCATCTCATTCAGCCGGCCGATGGACCAACGGATTTCCTGGTAAAATTCGTTCCTCTGTGACTCGCTGATATCTGACTTGGTGAGAAATTCTGCGTTTGCCAGGATAGCGCTCAAAGGAAGGCGAAGATCGTGGCAAATGAAGGCGA
>JASHVE010000406.1 GCA_030039675.1 Acidobacteriaceae bacterium
CGGCAGAATCGCAGTGGGGTTGGAGATATTGATGGCGGTGTTGTAGACCTTGCCGATGCCTGTGTAGGCCCAGAACTCGCTGCCTTGCGTCTGGGGGTCGACGAACTCATTGGGGCCGGGGTCTTTCTGATCGCCGCCGGGAGCAGTGGGGTTGTGGATGATGATGCCCACTTCCTGCGCGCCGGAGATGACGCCCACGTCGAAGTACACGCCGTAGCTGTCCGTGCCCGTTACCTGGACTGGGCCGCCGCTGTAGTCGCCGGTGTTTTCTGTGGTGTTGTCGAAGGCGTAGACGGTCCAGCCGGAGTAATTGCCATCTGTCCGGTAGTAGTGGATGCGGATGTCGCCAGCGGGAATGGACGGGTTATTGGCAAAGAGAGTGGCTGCGGTAATAGCGAATAGCAGAAGCGTCAATATCTTCGCGGCAATCCCAAAACGGCAAAGCACACTTCGGTTTGCGGGAATCATAGGCCAACTCCTTTTTGCTTCGTTGACCCCGGGTGAACCGATATTCTGCCGCTCCAATGCAAGAAGAAGGCGGCACAGTCAGCGCCGGAATCGTAGAGCGAATTTGACCGAGATGTCAATGGTCGGCTTGCTGGATAGATTGGGCATCCGATGGCTATATGCGCACCGGAATCTAAGGTCAGCGTTTCCGGGCTGCACGGAGGCCGTTATTGGTGTCACCTTCGGCGAGAAGGCGCTGTCGATCGAGATGCGGAATCATGGTGAGTCTCCACGTGGTGCCGCAGTCTATGAGATTTCGACCAAACGATTTTGTGTGCGCTGATGCCCGTATCTTGGAACGGAAGAGCGTACTGCGAAAAATTATGACTCGACTGGGCCTGTCAGGCGAGGCCAAGGAAACAATGAGGATGTACACTACCGATGCCAACGGCGCCTCATGGCAACCAGACACTTATAAAGACTCGTCTCTCACCAATCCGCGCGGTAGAATGCAACACAGAGCCGCCCCCTCGCGACTGTGGCACGCAGAGACTCATGCAGGCTATCTATCTCATCACGACCGGTGGCACCATCGAGAAGATGTACTCAGAGCAGTCAGGCGCCGTGCTCAACAGCGCCAGCAAAATCGGCCAGTACCTCAAACGGCTCCGCCTCCCTGACAGCGACGTGCGTGTAATTCAGCTGATGAACAAAGACAGCTTGGAGATGACGGCTGCGGATCGCGCTCGACTCGCGTCAGAACTGGGGCCGTTGCTTGCGGATCGTGTTCCGATCGTGATCACACACGGCACTGACACGATGGTCGAGACCGGCCTGTACATTCAGACAAAATTCCCGGACCTTCAGATTCCCATCATTCTCACCGGGGCCATGGCTCCGCTTGGCTTTGAGGGTAGCGACGGTCTGCAAAACCTGACCGAGAGTCTATTGGCTGCACGTCTGCTCGGCGCTGGCGTGTTCGTTGTCCTCCACGGGCAGGTATTTGCCGCGGACGAGGTGCGCAAGGATCGAGAGCGCGGCACATTTGTACGAACGGGTCCGGGCTCCGAATAATCAGGAACTGCGGACTTGGGCGTGGAGACCAGCCGATCAGACCGCAGAGATGCTTCTCCACCTCGGTGAACGCCGTTGACTTGTTCAGCGATGAGCCCTGAAGCAAATCGATTCCGCGTTTGCGAGAGTTGGGCATAAGTCTTCTTTGCAATTCACGGGCGTCCAAAGCTCGTGCGCGGGATCGCTGTGTGGGCGTCTCGTTAACTCGCCTTGGCAACGTATGGGCGAGCCATCTTTGTCGGGTCGACAACGCGCTCGAATTCTTTTTCAAAAACGAATCCAAGCTGTGGCGGGGCTTCTTTCAGTGTGAGATCGCGATCGAGTGCGTGATGAGCGATTTGCGACGCCTTGTCATAGCCAATGACGGGTGCGAGGGCCGTAACCAGCATGAGGGAACGGCCACGTACTCCCCGATCTTCTTGAGGTTCGGCTTTGTACCTTCGACGAGGAATTTCCCGAAGATCGTGCATCCGTCAAAATGGTGATCGAATGCGTGATGTTGAAGATGACGAGCGGCTTGTAGACGCTCATCTCCAGATAGCCGCCGGCAGCGCCAAACCCGACTGCAACGTCGTTCGCCGTAGCTCTTATCCTATCTCTCGGCGTGCCGCGGATTAGAGACGCACCTACCATCTTCGGTGCCTCACATTGACCGGATTTCTTTCATGAGGAGGAGAACAAAGAACCGAGAAGAGACGATTTTCGATGTATGGCCGGCTCTTCGGCAGCTAGGGATTGGCAACGTCTCAATAGACAGCTGTTCACCCGATATAACGGATTACGCAGGATGCAGGTTCGATGACGCATCGGTGATTTCGCCCTCGTTAAGAGTGCCGAATCGTGGGCCGACCGCACTTGGGGGGGATCTGAATGCGCGTCGGCACAGATTCGATCGCATGACGACTAATCAGAATCCCGAGGAAGGACGGGGGCCATGGGCATCTTGGTCACGGCAACTGATTCACATAACAGGCGCCGTTCGTCGCCTGCGCGGGAGGCGTCGGTGGAGTCATCCATGGCGGCGAACTGAAATTGAAATACTCCGTCATATCCTCCTGCGCCGCGTCTCGAGCCGTTAGAGCCGGCAGATTAAACCGCGTCTCGATCAGCTTGAGAATTGCCGTCATGTCAGCTACCGTGTGCGACACATAGTTCTTCTTCGCGTACGGCGAGACCATAACCAGTGGAACGCGGTATCCCGTGTAGACAAAATCGCATGTCGGCCCGGTCGTGGTGGTGCAAATGTCGCCCGGCATCAGGTCCACCGGCTTGATCCCGTCAGGGCTCACCGCTGGCTGTGGCGCAACGTGATCGTAGAGCCCTCCGTTTTCGTCGTAGGTCAGAATGAACGCCGAGTCCTTCCAGGACGAACTCTGCATCAGCGCGCTGATAAGCGACTCAACGTAGGCAGCTCCCAACTGGATATCGTCCGGCGCCGAATCGTCAACTGTCGGGTGTTCATCGAGGCCCGCATCCGTCGCCGGCTCGAACTGCGCCACCTGCGGCAGCGTCCCATTCTGCAGATCGGTGAAGTACTGCGAAATTGGAGCGATGTTCTGCGGATACTGCGACACGATTGTCTGCGCGAAGGTAAAGTTCTGTATGTAACTCAACTGGATCAGGCACGACGCGGCGTACGGCGGTCCGGAGCAGCCGCTGTTGGTTGGGTCCACGTAAATCTTCCAGGTGATCCCGGCGTTCTGCAGCTCTTGAAAAATTGTCGTCTGCTTCAGTTGTGCCGAGTCCTGGGCGTCGGTTCCCTCCGGATAAACGTACCCCCCTGACGTAGCAGCAATCAGGTACTCGCGGTTGGATTGCGTACGTGTCATCGTCGGGTTGAAAAACCGGTCGGACGTGCCGAAGTTCGACGCCAGCCAGTAGTAGAAATTCAGGTCGGTGCCGTCGTAATATCCCATCGCACGCAGACCATTTGTGTCGTAGAACGGCGGATCGTTCGTCCGCGCATCGTGCGCCGCGCTGTAAACAAACCCATTCAGCGTCGCAGCATTTTGACCCACGGGGTCGTTGTAGTCCCAGTCAACGTGCCCTTCGTTCCACGCCGGGCTCGGGTTCTCTATGCATTGCGTAATCAGGTGATACGAGGTCACGGGGTTGCTTGTATCAAAAGCGCAGTCGGCCGGCGGAGGCTGGTTTGGATTGCACCCCGGAATCGACGGAGCCGGACCGGCGAGCGGCGCTGCCCCCGACGTGGGGTTGAACTGCGGCAGCCCATCAAACGACTGGTCCGGGTAGCCGTTCTGCGCCCAGTATTCGCGCAGCGCTCCGAAATAGTGATCGAGTGAGCGATTTTCCTGGGCGATGAAAATGATGTGATTGATCGACGACAGTCCCGGCGTTGAGCCACCGGAACCCCCGGAACCTCCAGAGCCACCGGAGCCGCCTGAAGTTCCAGTGATGTTGGCTCCGCAGCCGCAGAGCGCCAATGTGAGGGAGGTCAGACAACAGAAGAAAAAGCAGACATACTTCGCGGGAGCAACTGTTCCCATGACAACTCCGATCCTCTCATTCAAGACAGAGCATTTAGATGCGATGATCCTCCGAGTCGCTGCCTCGTTGACATTCACGGCACCGGAACACGAGTCAAATGCGCACTTCACCACGCGGCCGGACAACCACTGGCTGCGCCACCGCATCGAATTTCTCGAGCGTATGAAGTGTGTCGTTGCGGCCCTGGGTGACCTCATCTGCCTGGGCTGTTTCGTTTTGGTGAGCAGTTCAGGAAGGCCGCTTGCGGCCGATCCACTTCCATCTGAGCCTCCCGTATTTACCAGTTCCAATCACCTGCTGGACCTTCTGGTCATCGCTGAACCTTCCACCATCACTCTCGGCGACCGCCACCCCGTTGCGTGGGTCTTCGAAATGTGCAGAACAGCTGTGGCGCGGCATGACAACTGCCCGCGAGACTCGCGCACATTCGCTCCTTACGGTGGAATCCGCCTGCAACTCTATCCGGGCGATCATTTGCGCATGCGGTTGATCAACCGCTTGCCACCCGTGCCGGCCGACGCCATCTATGCGCACGGAGGCGACTCAATGATGAACGGGATGCTGTCCGCAAATCCCGTGAACATCCATACGCACGGTCTGATCGTTGCGCCGAGGAAGGCGAGCGCGGCCGATCGCACCTACGGCGACTACGTCTACGTCATGGGTTATCCCGCAGGAAAGTTGCCGCCGATGGTATCGCCGGACGAGACCGCAACCGACCAGCCGATTCAATATGACATCTACATTCCGCCGCATCATCCTTCAGGCATCTACTGGTTCCATCCCCATGTTCACGGACTGAACATCAACCAGCTCTCCGAAGGACTTTCCGGCATCATCACCATCGGCCACGTCACAGACTATGTATCGGCTCCCAGCGGTTCATCCTTCCCCGAACGCTACCTCATCCTGAAAGACATGCAGGTGATGGGTAACAGCCAGGTGCTGGATCAGGAGGACTCCGCATTTTGCGCACCCTACGATCTCGCGTATGTCCAGCGGAATGGCTACTGCCAGGGGCGCAATACTTCAGGGGGCGATGGTGATTTCCGCCTCCCGCTTGCAAGTCTGCACAAGGGGCCTCACGGCACTGCTGGCGCCGACTATACCGGGGGGCTCTGGTTCTTCACGATAAATGGGGATGTCTATCCCCAGTTCCCAGCTCCATCCGGATCGGGAGAACTGTGGCGCTTCGTGAATGCCGGGGCAAGCCGCACGTACGACCTGGTCCTGCGGGATGATCAGACCAAGGCTCCGATCCCCTTTCAGGTCGTCTCGCTAAATGGTGCTGCACTGGCTCCTCCTGCCGGGACCACGGCGGTCGGTCTGCGGCCCGCAACGGCGAACACAGTGGACGCGATTCCGTGCCCGGGCTCGACGACGCGGTCGTTCTCCACGCAGCCGCTGTGCGCCACGCACCTGGTGCTGTTTCCGAGCGCGCGCGCCGAGATCTGGGTCCCTCCGCAATCTCATTCCGCAACACTGCTCACAGAGATGGTCTCTACCGGGCCAGCGGGTGACCGCTGGCCCCAGGCGAATCTCGCCCACATCGCCGCCGCGCAGCCAGCTTCTGTTGCCCGTGCATCTCTGCTCGATCTCCGGCCCGTTGCCGAGCCAATGTTGTCAGACCAGGACGCCCTCGAAGCATCCGGGAGGGCCTCATCTGCGGGCATTCAAGGGGGGCCTCGGTTAGAGGACGCTCGACTGCTGGGTCATTGGCAATCCAACGGCGCGAACGGTTCCGTTCCCGCGGAACAGGAATGCGCCGCTCTGCCAGAGGGCCATCGCCGACGCATCTTCTTCGGGGTTCCTGCCTCGAATCCGAACGCATACGGACTCGGTTATGAGGAGGTCGATGCGAATGAGCAACCTGTACCGGGCACGTTCCGAGACATCGCGCCCTACGATCCGTCAGTGATCAGCGTTTGCCTGCCGCTTGGCCCCGGCAACACACCTGTCACCGAGGAGTGGGAACTGATAAACGTCTCCGGCGAGGCGCACAACTTCCACATGCACCAGACCAGGTTCTACGTGCTGCCTCAGAATGCGCCGCAAGGCGATGCGGGTCAGCTGATGGATAACGTGCCGCTCCCCAACGGGGGAGCCACCTGCAATGGTACGGTGGCGGCGTGGCGGAGCGGACGCTGCCGGGTTTCAACTGTTGTGGTTAGAATTCCCTTCTCCGAGGCAGGCGACTTCGTTTATCACTGTCACATCGGCGAGCATCAGGACAGCGGCATGATGGCACACATTCGTGTCATTCCCTTTCGGTGATAGCTGGACTGATCGCCTTCGTCCCGCGGCAGCCCGAGGTTACCGACGTTCGAGAGAACGCGCGGTGGCTGCCTGTCTATGAGCACGCCATCGCAGACCCGCTCATTCACTCAAACCTACGCATTTTGGCCGAATTACCACTACCGAGCAGATTGGGCCTTTCGAACTCGAATCCCAGGCAGATGGACCATCGGCGGCTATACGGCAAGAGTGCCGAACGTATCGTTTTCCCACGCGGATATGGCCTGCTTTCTTACGCTTTTCCTCAGTTTGCTCTCGCGCGTTTGCAGGGCAGGCGTTCTGATATCGACGGGCGACGCGATCCACGTCGAGATTCCCGCCGAGGCGATGATCAGTGCAGAACGAAGTGCTGATGCTTCTCCCCTGCGTTCGATCTTGAAGAACCTGCGCAGGTGGTCCAGCTTCCGAAGGAAGATGTTTAGGTGGCCTTTTCCTCAAGAAAAGGCCACCTTGCACGGCGCTCAAAAAGTCGACGTTAATTCGGGAACTGCTCTAG
>JASHVE010000407.1 GCA_030039675.1 Acidobacteriaceae bacterium
TAGAGCGGTTCCACAGTTGATGTGCCCTTGCCGAAGCCGCGGAAGGTGGCATTTTCTTGAGGAAAATGCCACTTTGCAGCAATCGCTTCGGGATATAGCAACTGTGAAACCGCTGTAGCTGAGGTCAGTCACAGTACGTCTCGCGCCTGAGTAACCAATTGCGCGAGGTTTTCGCGGAGCCGCGGAACTGAGCCGCTTGCCCAGCTAAACGACTTCCGCATTCGCCGCGTTGATCAAGCCTTTCAGATAGCCATATGCAAAGGCGTAGCCTTGCAGCTTGCCGGGATCGCCTTCGCTTGCCGGCACGTGATCGGGCAAGATCCCGCCGGAAAATCCTGAGTCACGCAGAATACGAATGATTGGGAAGAAGTCGAGCACGCCGTCGTCGGGATACACTTCGGCGAAGTTGTTCAGCCCACCGTGAATCGCGCGCATGTGAATCTGGTGAATTCGGCCGCGGTCAGCAAGCCACTGGACCAGCGGCGGAATCTGCCGGTTCGGGTCGGTTGACCCTTCGGCGAGCACGCCTACATCCATCTGAAACCCATTATGGGGATCATCTACGATCATTGCGTACCGCTTGTAGGCATCAAAGATAGAAGGTGAATCGAAGTTCTCCACGCCTTCATATCCCCACGGCAGCCCTGGCGGATCATAGGGATGGTTTGCCATGTTCACGTCATACTCTTTGCACACCGGGATTACGCGATGGAGAAAAGTCTCGATCCGCTCCCAATACTCGTCGTAACTTACCTTGCCATAGGGCGTCACCGGCAGGTCTTTCCAGTTCGATTCAAGCTTGAAGGTTGGATACACCGAATCGCCGCGGCCCGGTTCGGTTCCATTGCGGCGGATAGGGATCGCGGTCCAGTGCTGGCTGATCAATCCCACGCCGACGGTGCGTGCTTTGCGGATGTTCTCGCACACCTGATCGAGCTTGCGGTCGCGTTCCGGTCCGGGCTTCATCACGATGTAACCGGAGTCCATGCGGAGGCCTTCAATGGTCATGCCCATTGTGTCGCACAGGTCGCGCATCCGGTTCAGCGCATCGAGATCAAAGGCGCCTGCTTCCGGACCCTCCGGCGCGATGAAATCACCCCAACCGGTTCTTGCAGCAGAACGCGGAGGGCCGCTTCCGGCGCTCACCATCACCGGATCAGGATTGATATGAGTGATGCCACAGCGTAAGTTGTAATCGATGTTTTCCTTGGAGAAGAAATCTTTCCCTGCGATGACATGATAGTCGGCGCTAACATGCATCTTGGTATTCTTCCTATGCATGCGAGCCGATGATAGCCGCGCGGCTTCAGGCTCAGACGGGGAATAAATCGGCAGAGCCGAGCCCGCTGCCGCGCCAAAGAGCGCTTTGCCGAAATCACGTCTCTTCATGCACTTCTCCAGGCAAGCCGCCCGTCACGATTGCGCGAAGATCGCGCGCGTAGCTTCGCACGCGGCGGCAAGGTTGACTAGCCACATCTCGGTATACTCTCTCGAAAGTACCACTCCATCGGCACCAGCGTCGAACGCTGCCCGCACCTCGGCTTTCACTCCATCGGATGCGGTCCACTTCCATCCGGACCGGATGGAAACATTGATGTCAACACCGGGATGGATCTGAATCGAGTGGCCGGTATCAGCTATCACCCGCTTGGTTTCGCGCGATGAGGAGCGCCACGACCCCGCGATCGAGGCGCCCGATAAGCTTCGGGCAGGCACGCTGGCACGGTCATCGATTACCCTATTCCGGGAACGATGGTGAACGAAACTGGCTATGCTTCTGTATAGAACTGGAATATTGGAATAAGCGTAAGAGTCGCAATGTGTCCGGGAGAGGAATAGATGGCTCTGCCAAAGAGGATCGACCAGACCGATGGGACGCGCAGCGCGCCGGAGTGGGAACCGGAGTTAAACCGCATTCTGCCGCTCTTCGGCCATCGCAACTGGATCGTGATTGCCGATGCGGCGTATCCCGCGCAGTCGAATCCTGGAATTGAGACGATTGTGGCGGACGTGGATCAGTTGCGCACGGTGGGCACGGTGCTGGAGCACATCGCCACGTGCAAACACGTTCGCGCCAATATCTATCTAGACCAGGAGCTGGAGTTTCTCGAAGAACAAGATGCGCCCGGGATTACCGCATACCGTCGGAACCTCGCAGCTTTGCTCAACGGAGCCGGCGTACAGAAGCTTCCGCACGAGCAGATCATTGCGAGGCTAGATCAGTGCGCGCAGGTCTTCAATGTTCTCATTATCAAAACAAACCTGACGCTTCCCTACACCTCGGTTTTTCTCGAACTCGACTGCGGATATTGGAACGTGGAGGCGGAAGAGCGGCTGCGCAAGGCGATGCAGCAATAAGCAGCCGGCAGCTCTTGGAAACAAAATCGTACCAAATTGCTCACGCCAGCAGCTTGACGCAACGGAATCCAATATTGGCGGTGGAACTGTCGGGCGTGTTTTGCGTACGCGCGCCTACGCGATAGCGATTGCAATAGGAGACGTGGCAGAGAAACGAACCACCCTTCATCACCTTACCCTTGCCTGCGCTGGGGCCGGTGGGATCGTGCAATGCGGGCACAGCGCTAAATTTGGTGTGGAACCAGTCGGCGCACCACTCCCACACGTTCCCCGTAACCGAGTAGAGCCCATATCCATTGGGCGGAAAAGCATCGACCGGGCATGGTCCTGTGTAGCCGTCCTCGCCGGTGTCGCGCGTAGGAAACCGGCCCTGCCAGATGTTGCAGAGATGTTTGCCCCCAGGGGTCAATTCATCGCCCCAGGGATAGAGCTTCTGCTCCAGTCCACCACGCGCCGCATATTCCCACTGTGCCTCGGTAGGCAGGCGCTTGCCGGCCCATTGAGCGTAGCTGGCAGTGTCGTTCCACGAGACATGCACGACTGGATGGTTTTGCCGGTTGCTGATGTTCGAATCGGGCCCCTCGGGATGTTTCCAGCATGCGCCGGGAACCTTGCACCACCAGGGAGCTTGGGCCACCGTATCCTCCACCAGCTTCTGGAAGCGATTCTGTGGGATGTGCGCCCAGAAGACAAACGACCAGCCGAATTTCTCCGCCTCAGTGCGATAGCCAGTGGCCTCCACGAATGCGCCGAAATCCTCATTTGTTACGGGAAAGACATCGATAGCGAAGGGCGACAGGATCACAGGGCGGACGGGGCCTTCGCCGTCGGCGGGAAATCCGCCCGCGTAATCGGTTCCCATCAGGAAGGCGCCGCCGGGCAAAGAAACCATAGGCCGTTTTGCGTCGGCCACAGAGCCGGCTCCGCTGGATGGAGAGATAGCGTTTGCATGAGCGTCCAGCGTGCCGCAGCCACAGGTTGACTCAGCAGCGCGACCGGCGCTTGGAGTGCAGCAGGCCTTGTGGGATGCGACATTTGTGCGGGCTTGCTCCTGACCCTCTTCGGATTGCGCAGTGTGCGGCTTCATTCTTTCTTATTATCACCCGGTTGCAATTATGATTGACCTTTCGCGCGTGAGATGCAACCAGATCGGATGCGCGCAGCGACGGTGATTCAAAGAATGATGGGAGGGTGCTACATGTCGCACGAGATGAAACCGGCGTACAGCGCCAGCAGCGCAGTATCTGCAGAGGACGCGGGCCGAGAGGCCACGAGGCGTGAGTTCTTGCAGGGATCAATGGCTATTGCCGGTTCACTGCTCGCAAGTTCTGCCGGCGCTCGATTCGCATCCGCGCAAGCCACGACGAAACAGCCCAACCTGGTGTTCTTTCTCGGCGAAGGCCAGCGCTTCGACGCGCTTTCGAGCGCCGGGAGCCCCATTGTGCATACGCCGAATCACGACCGCATCGGCCGCGAAGGTATAGTGTTCCGCAACGCGTTCTGCACCAATGCTCTGTGCGCGCCTGCGCGTGCGACGCTGCTGACCGGGCTGTACTCAAGATCCACGGGCGCTCTATCGAACGAACATTTGAACCTACCGCTGCCGGCCGATATTCCTCTGTTTACCGATTTGCTGCGCGAGGCCGGGTATGAGATCGCGATTGTGGGCAAGGTGCACACACACAACGGCGTGGAAGAGCGCGACTGGGACTACTACTTCGGCCACAACAATCCCGGCAACAACTATGCCAATCCATTCTTCAAGGAAGGACGGAATGGCAAAGTGGGCCCGGAACGGCAATACGAAAACGTCTACCCCGACGACCTTTCTGTAGACCGCGCGCTCGACTGGCTCCGCACGAGAGAGAGCGACAAGCCGTTTTGCCTGCTGATCTGGTTCGTCGCTCCGCATGAGCCGTTCTTCCGTGCGCGGAGACACTTCGATCTGTATCGCGGCACGCTGATTCCGAAGCCTGCTACTTTTGACGACGACCTCAAAGGCTATCCTGGAAAACCGAAGTGCTTCGCGGCTGCAAAGAACAAGATCGGCACTTCACCGGAGCATGAGTCTGCAGGATCTCTCGAGGGCATGGCAAAGGACTACTATGCGGGGCTCGTGGCCGTGGATGAAAACATAGGGAAGGTGTTCCAATACCTCGAAAAGAAGAACATTTTGGATGACACCGCGATTCTCCACAGCTCCGATCACGGATTCTTTCTGGGCGAATGGCGACTCTTCGACAAGCGGTTGATGCACGAGCCCTCCATCCGCGTGCCCATGATGATCCGCTATCCCAAACGCGTTCCCGCGGGAACCGTGCGCGAGGAACAGGTGCTCGATCTCGATGTAGCGCCCACGCTGCTCGATCTGGCGGGCGTACCGATTCCCAGGCACATGGAAGGCAAAAGCATGCTGCAGTTGACGCAGGCAGCCGATCCTGAGTTTCGCAAGGAATGGTACTACGAATATTTTGAGTGGCCCAATCCGGAGGGTGTGCGCCCGCATCGCGGCATCCGCACCGAGCAGCACAAGCTGATTCACTATGTGATGGAGCCGCAGGAGTTCGAGATGTATGACCTGGCTGCCGATCCCGGCGAGATCAACAATCTTTATGGGAATCCGCGTTGCGCAGACGTACAGAAGAAGCTGTGGGACCGCATGCAGGAATTGCAGGCGCAGGTGCCAGAGAGGCCGAAGATTCAACCGAAAGAGGCGGCAAGCTGAGAATGCGCCTCCTCAGAGGATTTGAGTTTGCGCGGAGAACCCGTAGAGACGTCACTGGGCTGCGGACGAGTCAATTCTCTGAGCGCGGCAGCGCGGAAATCGAGTCGCGCTGCGGCTTCCTCGCGCGAGCTTTCAGCGGCTTGGCCCGCGCGCAAAAACTCCGCCGGAAACAGTCAGGAGCATGGTCGTTCACAATTCCTGCGGCCTGCATCCAGGCGTAGACAATCACCGGACCGACAAACTTGAATCCGCGGCGCTTGAGCTCTTTTGAAATCTTCTCGGCGAGAGGAGAAGTGGCCGGCACGGGGCCGCTGTTTTGAATCGGCTTGCCTCCAGCCATCTGCCAGACCCAGCGGGAAAAATCGCCGCCCTCCTGCTGCATCTCGAGATAAGCGCGGGCTCCGCCAATTACGGCTTCGATCTTGGCGCGCGATCGAATGATGCCCGGATTCTCTAGCAGCCGGACGACATCGCGCTCGCCAAAGCGCGCGACCTTCGCGGGATCGAACTGCCGGAAAGCCGCGCGCAGGGCCTCTCGCTTGCGCAACACGACGATCCACGCCAGACCGGCCTGAAAACCCTCCAGCATGAGCAGTTCCCAGAGCGAGCGGCTATTGTAGATGGGCACACCCCACTCCCGATCGTGATAGGCGCGAAGTAAAGGGTCGCTCAACGACCATGGGCAGCGTAACCGCGATGCGTTCATCTTTTCCCCAGCAGATCGATGCCTTACTATAGCGCGCGAGGCGGAGCGCCGCACGAACCCAGAGGCTCAATCCCCCGCGTCGTCCATTGGCAGAAACATGGAACAGTTACGCCCGCTGCACTTTGCCATGTAGAGCGCGCGATCGGCCGCTTGAGTGAGGCCCACCGGTTGATGCGCAAAGGAACCAGCGAAGGTTGAAAAGCCGACGCTGACGGTCACGATTCCCGATGGCCCGGTTGGATGCACGAGGCCAAGGTCAGCGACGCCCTGGCGGACTCTCTCGGCCGTTCTCGCTGCCCCGGTGCTGTCGGTTGCGGGCAGAATTGCCGAAAACTCTTCGCCGCCATAGCGGGCCACGAAATCTGTCGCGCGCGGCAGCGCCAGGCGCAGCGCCGCGGCGATGCGAATCAGGTATTCGTCGCCGGCCACGTGCCCCAGCGCGTCATTCAGTTGCTTGAAATGATCCACATCGATCATCAGAAGTGACACGGGCAGCTTCGTCCGCCGGGCGGCAGCAAACTCGCGATCCAGCATCCGGTCGAAAGCGCGCCGGTTCGCGATCTCCGTCAACGCGTCTACCTCCACCAGTTGCTCGAGAGCTTTTTTCGAGGCCAGCAACGACTCCTCCGTTTCAAGGCCTCGGCTATGCACGAAAATATTCAGAGTGCCATAGCCCGCGATCGCAACCAGCGCTGCCGTCAGGCCGATGTAGAAATGCGAACGCGATGCAATGATGCCCACACACACAAGGGCCGCAGCGAGAAAGATGGGGCTTCCGCTTTGCACCGCGCGAACAAGCACGAGTGAGGGATGCTCGGCGGCGCGTCGCCTTGCGGTGAGAACCAGAACCAGGAGGACCGTGTAGGGAGCGGAAATCAGCAGATCCAGCCAGACGTAATCATGACGGATCAAGATTCGGTTATGGATAGCGGGCAATACGGCGTTCAGGCAGAGAAAGATCGACAGGATCCCGAAAAATCCTCGTTCTTCCAACCGATTCGAGCCCAACCATCGTAGGGTTGCGGCGAGCGCGAGAAACAGGTCGATTGCATCGAAGAAGCGCGCGATGAGGATGGCATCGGCAGGGTTCGCGCTACCATGCACCGTCAAAAGCGTAAAGATCTGGAGATAAAGCACTACCCCGACGGCGACAGACAAGAGCGCATGAATGGCCCGTGTGATGCGGAGAATGCGGCGGTCACTCTGCATGGAGATTGCGACCAGCAATGGCACGCCGTAGAGCATCGAAAAGAAGATCTGGAATCCCGGCACGTAGTTGAATGTGGGCGTGCCCTTAATTTCCGTCGCAACATCGAGGCTCATGGCCGTTGAATGGAAGAGCATCGAACAGACCAAGAGCAGCCAGAGGACTCGCACCGGATACTCGGCGCGGCGCGAGGCGATGAAACAAGCCGCCATCGCGGCCCATTCTGCCAAGACAATCAAGAATGTCGAAAGTGGATCCAGCCAGTCGGGCAGGCATGTGGCGACGATGCCATGCACCAGCAGGAAAGCGGGCACAATCACCCACAATAAGAGCCGTTCTCTGTCGTGGTGAATGGCAAACACTCTCTGGGCCCTTCAGTCCGGTCAACCTGCCAGATACAAACTCACTTGCTCCTATGCAATGCATTATTTCATCCAGTGGGCTGTGCAGAGAGAAGGAATGCAATCAGCAGGGCAGATCTTCGCAACATCGATTGAGATATTCCCTGATGGCAGGATCGCGCTCAAGGCCGATCGCCAGTTGATAGGCGCGCCGCGCTTCATCATAGAAGCCGGTTCGCGCAAGCAGACTGGCGCGCGCCGCCCAATACGGCTGATACGCGTCGAGCCGCCGGTCGGCGCTCACGGCGTTCAATGCAGCGAGACCGGTGGCTGCTCCTTCAACTTCGGCCACCGCGAGCGCGCGGTTGATTGACGCAACGGGCGAGCCTGTCAGCTGCACCAGCGCGTCATAGAGACCAACGATCGCGGCCCAGGGCACGGCTCCCGCCCGTGCACCCTCAATATGCGCGGACTGAATCGCAGCTTCCAGCTGATAGCGCCCGATCTTTCCCGCTCGGACTGCGTTGCGCAGAGCCGCTTCAGCTTCCTGAATCATTCCCTGGTCCCAGAGTGCTTTATCCTGTCGCGCAAGCGGAATGAACGCGCCGTTGGCGGTGCGACGCGCCGGCCTGCGCGCTTCCGTATACAGCATCAAAGCCAGCAAGCCGCCGGCTTCCGGCTCATCGGGAAGGAGCTCAACCAGAAGCCTGCCGAGATAGATCGCCTCCGTGGCGAGTTCCCGGCGCGTCACGTCGGTTCCTGCAGGATCCGTCCAGCCCTCGGAGAAACAGGCGTAAATCGAGTCCAGAACTCCCTGCAGCCTCTCGGGCAGCTCGTTCCGCTCAGGAATGCGGAAGGAAATGCCGGCATCGCGGATCTTTGCTTTGGCGCGTACCAGACGCTGCGCCATGGCCGCCGGAGAGGCGAGAAACGCCGAGGCGATCTGCGATGCATCGAGCCCGAGCACGACCTGCAGCATGAGCGGCGCACGCACCGCCGGATCAATTGCGGGATGCGTGCAGGCAAAGAGCAGCGCGAGGCGCCGGTCGGGAAGATCGTGCCCTGCGGCATCGGTCGAACTGCCGGCCAGCTCTTCTAAGTCGTCGCTGCCGGCTATTTCGTGACTTCGACGGATCTGGTCGATCAACTTACGCCGTGCTGCCGTCAACAACCATGCTTCAGGATTGGCGGGGCAGCCCAACTGAGGCCAGACCGACAGCGCTGATGCAAAGGCCTCGGCAAGTGCGTCTTCCGCAGCAGCCAGATCACCCGAGCGCGCTGCCAGAAAGGCCAGCAGCTTGCCCCGGCTGCTGCGGGCGACCGCTTCTGCGACGTTGTGGGCTTGGTTCTGTGCTTGGCCGACACTCATCAATAATGACGCTCCGATGTGGAGGCTCCGTTGCGGGGCCTGGCGGCGGGCCAGCCGCAGAATCTGTCCGGCCCGCCTACGGTTCACTAGGCCCAGATCGCTCGCACTTCGACGATCCCGTGCTGCGCGGCCGGGCATCGTCCGGCCCACAACATCGCCGCATCGAGATCCGGCACGTCGATCAGGTAGTATCCGGCCAACTGCTCTTTCGATTCCACAAACGGCCCATCCAGAACCTGTGTTTTGCCATTCGAGGTGCGCACCGTGGTCGCCGTGGCCGAAGGGCGCAGCCGGTTCGAGCCCACCCACACGCCGGCGGACTTCAGCGCCTCAGTATAGGCCATGTAAGCTGCGACTCCCTGCTGTTGCTGCTCCGGAGTCATCTGTTCCCAACCTGACTCCTCCGTATAAATTGCCAACAAATATCGCATCGTTCTCCTCCGTCATGGATTGTAGGCGGTGAGCCGCCTCACTTCCATGACGAACGAACCTGCACTCAATCGACATTTCGGCCGATATTTTTGCGTTTCCGGAAGTTGAGACCGGAATTTGAGAGAGGATCCGCCGATCGTCAGGTGCCCGCTAAGGACAGACGGTCGACGAGAACTCGAATGCTTGCGCGAGGACGCTACGCCTCACCGATGCACTCTTTCCAAAGATCGGGCCGCTCGCGCTGGAACCGGCCGACCAGCTCGATGCACTCCGGCGACGCAAGGTCCACAATCTCGATGTCCTGCTGCTTCAGCCATTCCATGCCGCCCTGGGCGTTCACGCTATCGCCCACAATCACTTTGGCAAAGCGAAACTGCGAGATGAGCCCTGAGCAGTACCAGCATGGCGCCAGTGTGGTGACCAGCACAGTGTCGTGCCAGTGCGGCCTGCGCCCAGCTGCGCGAAAGGCGTCGGTTTCTCCGTGTAGCGAGCAGTTGCCCTCCTGCACCAGCCGGTTGTGTCCCTTGCCCAGCAGTGTGCCGTCGAGGTGAAAGATCGCGCCGCCAACCGGCACACCGCCCTCTTCGTAGCCTTTGCGCGCCTCTTCGAGCGCAACAGCCAGCATCGCTCGATCATCCATTCCTATTTCTTCTTTCTTTTCGAAGGTTACCATCTGACCAGATGCTCGTCGGCCGCGGCATGATATACCAGGATGCATACCCGGCCGGGGCCGCGGACACGCAGCACTTCCACGGTTGGTCCGCCGAACCTGAGCATCCAGAACAACCGTCTTGACCGAAAGGACCGCGATCTTGGCTCATCCGAGCGCCACCAGCGAACCCGCATCGGCAGCCGAGCCCGCGTATGGCCTCGAACGTCATGTACTGGGCCCGCTCGAAACCCTGGCGCAATCCATCTCGACCATGGGCCCGACCTGCTCACCAGCGATGACGGTTCCGCTGGTCTTTGCCTCGGCGGGCAACGGCACCTGGATCGCTTATCTGCTGGCCATGGGCTTCACGCTGCTGATGGCGCTGTGCATCGGCCGCTTCGCGCGCGAGTCCGCCTCGCCTGGCTCGCTTTACGTGTACGCGACGCAGTCATTACCCCCCGCTGCGGGCAGCGTCGCCGCTTGGGCGTTGCTCATCGCCTATATCGGCACCGGCGCATCGGTCATCGGGGGCTTCGTCCACTACGCCAACGTCGTGCTCGCGGAGTTTCTCCATTTCCAACTGCCGGGATGGCTGCTCATCTTCTTCGCGACCGGCGTCTCGGCGTGGGTCGCCTATCGGGATGTCAAGATCTCTGCGCGGCTCATGGTCTGGATCGAGTTGGGTTCGGTACTCATCATCAGCACGGTCTTCGTGCTTGTCCTCTGGCGGCATGGCTTGCGCATCGACCCCGCACAGTTCACGCTGCGCGGCGTTCACTTCAGGGGTGTGCGTCTCGGCATGGTCCTGGCCATGTTCAGCTTCGTCGGCTTTGAAAGCGCCACAACCCTCGGCGAAGAAGCGCGCAACCCGCTCCGTGTGATTCCCCGAGCGGTGATTCTCAGCGCGTTGCTCTCGGGACTTTTTTTCATCACCGCGTCGTACACTGAGGTGCTCGGCTTCCCGGCCTCGGCCGGCTCGCTTGACCAAAGCGCTTCTCCGCTGGGTGTGCTGGCTACGTCCGCAGGCGTTCCGCGCCTCGGCCCGTTGATTGATATTGGCGCCATGGTCAGCATGTTTGCCTGCACGCTGGCCTGCATCACCGCCGCTGCCCGCGTGCTGCTGCTCATGGCAGTGAACGGCCTTACCCACCGGTCGATGGCGCGCACGCACGACCGCAATTGCACGCCGCACATCGCGGTGATCGTCTCCTCGCTCGTTACCGGCCTGCTTCCGCTGGGCCTCATCATCGCCCATGTCAGCGGCGAAACCACCTATGACTGGATGGGGTCTCTCGCCACTTACGGCTTCATCTCCGTTTACGCGCTGGTGGCCATCGCGCTACCCATCCACCTTCGCCGCGAACACAAGCTCACCGTGCCGATCGTCCTGTTGTCGATTGCCTGCGTTATCGCGATGGCGATCGTTCTCGAGGGCACGCTTTACCCCGTGCCCGACTATCCCAAGAACTGGCTCCCCTACCTTTTTCTCGTCTATCTCGCCGCCGGCATCGTGTGGAACACGCTGCGCCGCCGTAACTCGGATCCGCTCGCCTCGACCGCCGAGCCAGCCTGAGGGGTTCCGTGTGCAGGTTCGCAACGGCCTTGATCTCCCGCCGTGCGTGAAGGCGGCTGCCGTTGCTGAAAAACGCAGTCTTGGCGCGATCGAGCTCCGCCAGCGCCTCCGCGCGCTGGCGTTCCTGCTCATACGCGCGAGCGCCAGCCAATCCGATCGCAATCTGATCGGAGATCTGATGGACGAATTGGCGGTACGCGTCGTCAAAGGCGCGGCCGGGATGGATTCCCACGACCAGGAATCCCATCACTTCGCTGTGTTTGCCCAGCCGAATCGGCACCACGCTCGCTTCTTTCGGAGGCCCACGCCAACCCTCCACCGAGACAGGCGACGCACCACTCGCGAGTTCGGCCACAGGGCGTACGGCTGAAGGCGTGGCGAAAACTATTGTCCATGCTGGACCAGTGCCGATTGCTGGACTGGGAAGAGGCTTTCCTGGACGCTACCTCCATCACCGCCAAAAGGGGGGCTCGGCAGTCGGCAAAACACGTCGCGGGAAAGGTGTTGCTACAGCGGGCGTTCTCCGTCGTATATTGTTTGAGAAAGACCAACCCAAGTCAGCAATGTCGGGTAACCGAGAAGGAGAGGAGTGCCATGACTTTCTTGAAGCCGATTGTTTTGTCTGCCATCGCATATGCGATGTTTAGCTCGATGAAACCTGCGCCTGCACAGATTTCTGTAGGAGTGAATATCGGGGCTGCCCCGCTCTGTCCGTATGGATATTTCGACTATGCGCCGTATAGCTGCTCCCCTTATGGGTACTATGGGCCGGATTGGTTTGTTGGCGGCGTATTTATCGGTGCGGGGCCGTGGTTCCATGGTCCAGCAAACTTCCATGGCCACGTGGATAATCGCTTCGATCCGCACCATGGATACCACGGGCCTCTACCCGCACGTGGCGCGGAGCCGTTCAATCACTTCCAGGCGAATGAGGCCCGTGACGGACGCGGCCATGTGGTCGCGGCGCCAAACCACGATGGCAGCGGAGAGCACGCACTACCCGGATACCACGGGGGTGGTGGTGGACGCCGCTAGGAGCCTCGCAGGGAGCTGCTATTCGGATAGACGGGGACCGGGCTTTCCGCCCGGCCCTTTGCCAGCCTGTTCGAAGACGATTTGACCTACGTGCGGACTCCAAGGGAAGGGATGGGGGAGCCTACGCGGTTTCAGAGAAGCGGGGGTGGCGGTTGACGGAATTGCACTCCTCGGTCCAGGGGACAACGTAAGAGAATTCGGTTTGACTTGGAGTCCCGGTAATATAAGTTGTTCTGAATCAGATCGATCCGCTCTTCGGTGAAGGTGTTCGATCCTTTCCTTTTCCAGTTCGAGAAGACAGTCCTCGGCTTCCATCAGCATCTTCTGAAGAGTGAAGTTAGTCTCTACGCCAATGGCCCGTTCAATTTGAATCAATTTATCGAGCAGGTCCCTGTGGTCCATAGCCCGAATCAACTCCCAACGCACATCTGGTATCCGATGTAAAACACTTGTGTCGATCTTTACCTCCTAGTAAAGTCCCGACTGAACGCACGCGCAATGCGCCTTCTGAAGCATTACGTCTGAAGATTACTGACGGGGGAGCGCAGCGAATGCAGGTGGCTCTAAGAAACGAGTTCATCGTCTAAGCAGAAGCGCCGCTTTGTCGCGGCCTATCGAACTCGGACTTCCTTGAAAACTGTTAGTAATTCGGGAATTGCTATAGCTCGAAAGTCATCTTGACGGACAACGATCCTGCGCGAAATCATGGCCAGAATAAAGAGGCTGGTTTGTCTCTGAGCATACATATTGTGATTTGACCTCCCCGCGGTCAGAACATTTTGTCTTGCCAGCATCCATCATGGTGCGCAGACTGCGCAGTCGCGCTGGTGCGCTTCGGCGTCCAGCGATGAACTTGTGCAGTCTTCGACCGCGATGCGTGCACGTTCGGCGCGAACCATAACGCTTCGATCCAAAGCTTCTTCTGGGGGTGATCATGAAAGGCATCAGCATTTCGATCCTGGTCATTTGTCTTGGTGGTGCGATGGTCGTACGGTCTCAGCCGCACACGCGGCAGCCCAAATTCATCACGTTCGACGCACCGGGTGCAGGCAATGGCGCCGGACAGGGTACTTACCCATTCGGCATCATCGACGGCGGGGCGACCGCAGGGTATTACGTGGACGCCAGCTATGTGTACCACGGGTTTCTGCGAACCCCGAATGGTCAAATTACGGAGATCGACGCACCCGGCGCGGGGCAAAGCGCAGGGCAGGGCACGCTCGTCTACGGGATGAACGCGGCGCTGGAAGTGGTGGGGCAGTTCGTTGATGCGAACAACGTACTTCACGGCTTTTTGCGCGAACAGGATGGCAGATTCAGCGAGATCGATGCTCCCGAGGCGGGTACGGAGGCAGGTCAGGGCACGCTGGGCGCAAACATCACCGCGGCGGGCTTGATTTCGGGACAGTATACCGACGAAGCGGGCAATGGACATGGGTTTGTGCTTGCCCGCAACGGGGAGTATACGGAGTTCACACCACCGCACGCGGGCGGGGGATCAGATGTTTCAGTGGGTGCGTTCTATGGAATGAATTCGCAGGGGGATTTTACCGGCGGTGTCGCAGATTCAAACGGCGTGTGGCACGGTTGGCTGCGCTCGCCGCATGGCGATCTAACGGAGTTTGATGCTCCGGGCGCAGGCACGGCTAACGGCGAGGGGACATTCGCCGATGGCGTCAACCAGACGGGCGAAGTCGTGGGATACTTCTCAGACAGCAATAATGTGTTTCACGCCTACTCGCGGACGCAACGCGGAGAGATGATCCTATTCGACGCTCCGGGTGCGGGCAGCGGCGCCGGCCAGGGCACCTATACGCAGGACGCGAATGCCGAGGGAACAATTGCAGGATTTTTCGTGGACGCGAACAGCGCCTATCACGGCTACCTGCGGTCAGCGCAGGGAGGTTTCACCACCATCGACGCTCCTGGTGCGGGGAGCGGCGCTGGACTGGGAACGCTTGTGGTGGGCGGCAATGATGAGGGTACTGTGGGCGGGTATTACATCGACGCCAACGGGGTAGGTCACGGGTTCGTGCGGATGCCTTGAATTGATGGGGGGGTGTACGGCAGCTCGATGTTTGGTTGGGCGCCGGTCTTTCCCAGGTTTCTCAGGAGACCTGGGGCACCGGGCGGAAGACCCGGGTAGGATGAGGCATCTGCTGCGCCAAACTCGCGTGCGGTTTTTTCACCGGCCATCGGTTCCCGGGTGGCCCGCTTTGTAGCATCTTCGAGGTTCTCCGATGACGAACCCCACCAGCTTTCACAGCGACATCCTTCCCTCCTTCACCGAACGGACCATGAGCAAGGCGTTCAATCCGGCCAGTTACGACGAACTCTCAAGCTGCTAATTTCTACGCCTCAATCTGTGAAGAAACCAGACTAACGCGCCGGGATTCCTCCCAGCTGTCGGCCAGCCATGTAGATTATGAGCATACAGAATTTAGCTCCTAGGCAAGACCCGAAACGGTCGAACTTCTTTCGGCACCGCGAGAGCCGTGCCGTAACACTAACCAGCCATGGAACCGATCGATTGATCGAGTGTTGGAGGGAAAGATGAGCAAGAAGGACGCCACAACCCGCATGGACGATGTCTACTCGTTTATTGCAACGAACTTCAGCACCGCAGACGAGCAAAATGTGAAAACGGCGGTGGCGGAAAAGTACGGCTCCGGCGCCCAGAGGGATTTCGTCTCCAACTCCCTCAGTCTTGGCAATCGCGGCCTCTTCAAGAAAGACAAGGAGACGCAGCGGAGGCTCGCAGTGCGGGCTGTCGGCCTAGTGAGCGCGCTCGTGCTGGGTCGCGATCCCGACGAGGAAGACGTGGCTTCGATCGTGGCCAACAAGCGAAATTACAGTCTGACGACCTGCCTTCAGGAACTGGATACCATGCTAAAGACGTTGCGGCCGCAGACGAAGGTCGCCATGGAACGTATCGGCCCCCAAAAATTCACCCAGGACCCGCGCCTGGAAGCCAGTTTTCGCAAAGCAAATTCCATGGAGCGGAAGCTTGCCATTGACGCGGTGGAGAGGGCCAGCGAGATCCTTAGCCGCGCGTGGCAGGCGATGCTTTCCGTGAAAAGAAATATGGACATTCGCGGCAGCTATGAGCTTTACTTCGGCCCCTTCGACGATGGCCGGTACAACACCGTGCGCACCAATCTGAAGACCATCCATGACGTGGTCTGTTCACAAAGCCTGCACTTGTATTACCGGACAGGCAAGGCTGTTGGGGAAGCCCAGGACGTGCCGGGATCCGGACCGGGCGCTACCATCGGGCAGATGGTCGGAACCCACAACATCGATAACATCTATGCTTACGTTCTGAATCCACCACCCGGCCCTGGAACCCACGTATTTCTTTGCAAGCTGTTTTTCAATAACACGCATCTCCAGCAGCGGGAAGAAGACCAGATCGGCGGCGTCTTCATCCACGAACTTTCGCATCATCTTTGTGGAACTCGGGATCACGCATACGGGCCGGCGAATTGTCAGGCCCTGGATCCCGCCGATATGGTTACCAACGCCGATAATTACGAGTATTTTTGCGAGCAATTCGGATAACCCAGGCATGCGTAGCCGAGCGCAAGCTTCGGCCCCGCACGCGATTAGACGCATGCAAGCAATCAGGACCAAGCCGGAGTTGTGCCGCGTGATTGCCATGACGCTCATGCAGAAGCTCGATTCGTTCGAGCTTACCGCGAATGAGCGACAGGCCAATTTTCGCCGCCGGATAAGGGTGACCCTCGAAGGCGAGGCTCTGGAGTTGGCCTTCGAACTTCAGAGAGAGCGCAAACGGAACGCACGTGGGCTCTGGCCTTAGATCCCATAGCAATGCGCTTGCGCACGGTAACGATCGTGCTGCCGCCGACACTTTATATCCAATCGCGGGTTTCTATTGATATAGCCCGATCCGAAGGGAGGGCATATGAGCATCGGCGGAATCAACTTCTGTGACTTCTGCGGCGCGCCAATCTTCCCTCAAGATGTCGCTCCCGTCAAGATTGCCGAAGACGGCCATCTCCGCCAGCGGCATTTTCACAACCGGCATCCGGATGACTGCCTCGCGCAGCAGCTAACAATCCTAGATAAAGAACTGGCCCCTGCCGCTTAGAGCAATACTACAGTTGCTGTAGACCATAACCGCAGTGGCGGAACCAAGCGGCTGCGTTGTCGGGGGCGATGGTTTGGAGCGCTTCTGCGGTTCGAGCCTTGGCGGAACGCAGAAATTGCTTGAACTTGGACCACGCCTTCTCGAGGGGTTCAGGTCCGGCGAATAGGGCGGCAGATAAAGTTGAACGTCTCCGGTTTCCTTTCTCCTCGCCGTATCCGATCTCGGACCGCATAGCGCCCGAACTCGATCAGTCGCGTCTTCTCCGGGTGTAGGTCCGGGCCGAACTTAGCCAGTGGACCGTTCCTGCCTCTTTTCCCTTGCTGCTTTACGTACACCGTGCAGTCCCTGGGACATGCCTCTCCCACTCTTTGTCGGGTGCATGCGTGACTGTACGATGTTCTCCTTCATCTGCGCCCTTCCGTCCCCGTCCTCCGCAGCAGCTTGCGCCACCTTGTTCGGCTGGTTCACAGGTACTACGGCGCAGTCCGACTTCTCCAGCACGTACTCGTCCGCCATTCGGTTTATGGCCTTCGCGGACCGGCCTTGGCATACTCCCGAAGGCGTGCTGGAGATCTTCCGATTCTCGTGCATGTTGTTTCTTAGCGTGTGTGGGCTCTCAGACTACGCAGGACCGGATAGCCACTCGCGCATAACGCGGCTACCGTGTTGCCTTCCTCCTACCCGGAAAGGAGTCGGCATCCTGATCCATCGGCTTTTCGAAGCTCAATCACCCCGCCCGCCACTGCCACCGCCTTCCTTCTAGTCTCCTTATCGAAAATGCCTCGGGGCAGCAGCGGAGGCGGAAAGGTTGGGCTGTTAGGACTCGCCCCGAAGCATTTCCGATCAAGGCTAACGACTTTACATCCGGAATCCGTCAACGGGTGGGTTGGTCTGTTGGTAACAGTTGAGATTCGAGCTGCCTAGAGCCCTGGACAGTGGCCGACTTAGGATTACCGATTCCGTTGGTGCAACAGGCTCCGACTTCCTATTGCAACGACCTCAGAAACGCGATCAAATCGGACCGTTCCTGCGGTTTGGGAACCACGAATCCCATCGCACTGCCCGGCACCATAGAGTCGGTATCAGTGAGCCATCTGTTCAGGTTGGCCTCAGTCCAGGTTACGCCTGAGTTCCTAATTGCAGACGAATACCCAAAGCCGGCAACCGATCCTGCGCGCCTGAGATAGACGCCACGCAGGTGAGGTCCTTCGCGGTCAGAATCGAGTGCGTGGCAGCCAGTGCAGCGACGGTTGAACAGAGCCCGGCCCCGATCGGCGTCTCCGGGTTGAGCGGCCGTTGCCTGTGCGATTTCGCTCGGAACCAATTTCATCAGGGCATCACGGTCGGATGGACGGAGATGGGCCTGCCAATGGACCAACCGGTAGGAGACAGGAGGCATGATTCCTTTCCTGATCTGGTGCACAATTTCCTGTTCCAGCACCTGCTGCCGATCGGCAGAGAGCTCGTTCCAGTGCGAAAGATTCAGATGTTTGCGCCCCTCGATCACATCGCGCTCAATCATCCAGGATATGGGCGCTGCGTCTGAGTAGATTGGCCAGCGCGTTGCATTCGAATGGCAGTCGGCACACTTGGCCACGAGCGTACGTAGTGAAGAGTCAGGCATCGCCGCCGTCTGCAGCAGCGTTGCGCGCGACTGCTGCAGATAACGTTGCGGATCGCCAAAGGGATGAAAGCGGGCAAGAGCGAGGGAAGCGGCGATCGCACCGACGGCGGCACAAGATAGTTTCGCGGCGGTCATGCACCTTCTCCCAGTGTGTGATCGACGACAGCAAGGTGCGCATGGCCACGAATCACGTTGACGCTAGTAACTCCAATGACGCTTTCGAGCTTTCCAGCCGGGACCGTCATTGGCCCAGGGTTGGGCGCTGCGCCAGGAACTGGCTGCGGAAATGCCGTGGACATGGCGGTGTGGAAGGACAGGTTTCCTTCGACTTTCTGCATGGTCTGATGGATGTGGCCGTTAAGGACCGTGACCGAGCCAAAGCGCTTGAGCAGAGCAAGAGCTTCGGTGCCGTCGTGCGTGCCCCATCCCCACTTTTCATAGACCATCCAGAGGGGAATGTGGGCAAAGACAACGATGGGCGTCGACGCGCTGAGCCCCATCAGATCGGATTTAAGCCAGGCAACCTGATCCGCGCCGATATTTCCCATGGCGTCGACCTGCACGCAGTTATTCAGGCCGACAAAATGAACGCCCTTGTGATTGAAGCTGTACCATCCATTGCCGACAGTGTTCTTGCCAAAGCGCTGCTTGTACTGATCGCCGTCGTCGAGAAAGTCATGCTCGCCGGGAACATAGAAGATCTCGCCGCGGAAATCCTTGTTGAGTTCGGAAGCCGTGTCGAACTCGCTGGCCTTCGAGTTCTGCGTGATATCGCCGGTGTGCAGCATGAAGTCCGGTGCCTTCATTCCCGGGGCGATGGAGTTGGCCCGTTGAATGGCCTTATGGAGCGTGCCGGAGACGTCCGGGTTGGCTCCTTTGTTGAATCCGATGTGGCTGTCGCTAATCTGGACGAAGGCGAAGTCCTCGACGCGGCCAGGCCCGGAATCTGGAGTTTGTGAAGTCTCTGCCAGCAAGCGGGCGGTGGGGACACCACCGACGATCGTCCACAACATTCCGGTGCCGGCCCACGCCATGCAGGACAGAAAATTCCTTCGATCAATGCCATCGTCCGCGCTTTGCGCGGCTGTATTGCTCGGCTTCTCGCTGTTCATTGCGCTCTCCTTCCAGGCCTGTAATCTTCCAGGTCTGTGTACTCGAGAACGCGGCACCGGCGGTTTTATTCCAATCCTTACGTTCGAGACACCGTGCACAGACGATGGAATAAAACGACAACCTTTGGAGTTTCTATGAAGATGGTGTCTGCGATCATTCGTGAGGTACTCCCGGAAGTGTCTGTCCCAATGCAGCTCCGTTCGTCTAAGATCGCGACTATGGCCTCGAATCGAAGCACGGGAGACCGGTTTCAGGATCTGGTTGTTCCGCTTCTGGCTTCGCTTTACAACCACGCCTGCTGGCTCGCGCGAGACATGGCTGAGGCCGAGGATCTGGTCCAGGAGACTCTCACGAAAGCGCTTCGGGCCTTCGACACCTTTGAGACCGGTACAAACTTCAAGGCATGGGTCTTCCGCATCCTGAGGAACACGTTTCTGACATCGCGCACAGCTCTGGCAAGCAACCGCACGGTCTTTCTTGAGGATCATCCGGACGCAGCCGAGGTAGCCGATCCCGGATCGACTCCGGAGTTCCATGCGATCCAGCTGGACAATGCTGCAGCCGTGCGAAGAGCGCTCGAAGAGCTTCCGCCGCAGTTGCGCGAAGTCATCCTGCTCTGCGATCTGGAAGAGCTCAAATATAGGGAGATTGCCACCGTTCTCGATGTGCCGATAGGTACGGTCATGTCCCGGCTGGCTCGCGCACGCCGTGCGCTGCGCCAGCTTCTGCAACCGACTTTCGGAGGTGGAGTATGAGTCTCAATCACCTTCCACCGGAGACCCTCAGCGCGCTCGTGGATGGCGAGCTCTCCCCGCGTGACGATGCTGCCGCGCGCGCGCATCTGAACGAGTGTCACGATTGTTCACAACGAGCCATGGAGGCTTACCAGTTGCGAATCGCGGTAAAGCGGGCAGCCGTTTGCAATATGCCTTCAGCAGACGCACTGGCCCGCCTCAATGCGATGGCGCGGCCAGTGCGGAGAACGCGCACCAACTGGATGCCGCTGCGAGGTATTGCGTGGCAGGCAGCAGCAACTCTGCTTCTTGCGGCGGTTGCATTGGGAGGATGGAGATGGATGCGCCAGTCCAATTCTCTCGCGTCGGAAGTGCTCGACCAGCATCTTGCCGTTCTCTCGGCCGCGTCCCAGCCGGAGGTGGCCTCAACTGACCGTCATACCGTGAAACCCTGGTTCGAGGGCAAGCTGCCGTTCAGCTTCAACCTTCCCGAAGCGAATGCACTGCCGCCCGATACTGTGCTCACAGGGGCAAATGTTGCCTACATTCAGGGAAAGCCAGCGGCCCTGCTTCTCTTTACGATCGGTAAGCACCGCACATCTGTTTTCGTCGCCCAAGTCAGCCTGCTGACAGGCCTGCCAGGTCCGCGGACGCGCTCGGGCTTTCAAATTGCCGAGGCTAAGTCTGCGAATCTGGCGTTTCTTGGCGTCAGCGATGTCGATGCAAGGGAGCTCGATGCCCTTGTCCGATCTCTGGCTGCGGCCCAATGAATTGCTCTACTAGGTATCCTGATCAGTGGATCCGTGCGGAAAATCAAGCATGCTTGAGCGGTTCCTCCGGCGGACATCAGATTCCACTCCTCGGACACAAAGATCGCCGCCGGTCAAGCGACACAAAATTGGTCACTGAGCCGGGCTCATCTCCGCTGGTCCCGGGAGACGGGCTTCAGTCCGGGAATCCGGGTTCGTGATGCCTGCGCAGATTCTGGACGAGCGCGAGATCGCCAACTCGCGTTTCCAGCGCGTCCTGGTTCTGGAATCGCTCAATCTTTTGTCGACGAAACTCGCGATCATTTCTCCGCGGCGGGGGCGAGCCTTGCCCGGTGAGACTGTGCAGTATTAGGAAAGGAAATCGATGAACGGGCTTCAGTCCCGAGATCTTCTACGGGCGGCGTCAAAGAGCGCATTATCCTCGATGCACTCATCGAGATTCTGCGGAACCAGGCGTTCTGGACGAATAACCGGCAATCCGGAGTTACCATCTTGGCATGCGGCTGCTTTCCGTCCCGCGGCTGGGAGGGCAAATCCCATGGTCACAAATAAGCTTCTGCCAATCGTTGTCGTCTTGCTGAGTGCTACTGGTTTTGCCGGCGCCCAGGCCGCCACTCCCGACACCGCCGCTGGGCACATCCTTCAGGCATGGCTCACTGCTTTCAA
>JASHVE010000408.1 GCA_030039675.1 Acidobacteriaceae bacterium
CGTTGTAATTGGCCCAGCCGCCGTTGGTGATCTCGGCGACGTTTGTGTAGTTGCAGTTGAGGCGTCCGTAGCCGTTTGCAGTCGTGGTCTGGCAGAGAGACGAGGGTGAAACGGCGTTGGGAAATGCAGCGGCTACGGGCAGCAGGTAAGGATTGGCATCGATCGATTGAAAATCGTCCGTGGTCTTGCTGCCTACGTAGCGTACTTCTCCCACAACAGCATTGCCGATCTGATGATCTACGGCGAGCGTATACGTCTGCACGTAGGGCGTGCGGAATGTATCGGGGAAGGTTGTCTCGTTGGCCTGGCGTGGGTCGGCCGTAGGCAGAGACGAGAGGTTCGCCCCGCGGTAGTTGGCGCTCAGGATGGAGCCATTTGAGGGTATGCAGTTGCCGGCGCCGCAAACAAACGCCCCGGTATTGACCACCGGCGCGCCGGTCGCCTCCAGGACGAACATGTTGTAAAAGGCTGGATTCGAGTTGATGGCGTAGCCGGCACGCAACACCAGCTTTTTGTCGAAATCCGGGTTCCAGGCCAGACCGACGCGCGGCTCAAAGTTCGTGTAATCCTGGTTTGCTGAGTTGGTGGTCCGGGCCGACAGAGGCAGCGTGGTGGGCCATATGGCTGTATTCGGATTCGATTCGCGGGCAACGGTTTCGTCGTGGAGTTTGTTCACGGCCTGGCTGAAGAACTCCCAGCGCATGCCCAGGTGCAGCGTGAGGGTGGGAAGAGCCTTCCAGTCGTCCTGGAAGTAGAGGGCGAGATCGGGCTCGGTGAACGGGATGACAGGACTTCCGTTGGCCAGAATCGAGTAGGCCGTCTGGAATCCGCCAGGACCGTTCTGCAGCAGGTTGCTCAACGTTCCGAAGGCGCCCTCGCCGTTGTAGAAGTAGAGGAGCGCATTCGGCGAGTTCTGGTAGTCAAATTCTCCACCGAAGAGCAGGGTCTGCTGTCCGTGGGTCCAGGTCGCGTTGTTCTGCACCTGGGTGATTTTGATGGTGCGGCCCTGGGGAAAGATAACGTCGCCGCCAAAGTTCAGGTCGTCGTTTGTGCCGATGAAATTGATTTCAGCGGGGCAGGCGCCGAAATCAGTAGCCACGCAGTTTGGATACGCGCCGCCTTCGAAAAAGATCTTCGCTTCCTGAAAGCTGTAACGCAGCTGATCAATGAAGTGGGTTGAGAAGGTGTGGGTCCAGTCGGCACCTACTGAATGAAGTGTCGAAGGTACGCTGACAAAGTCGCCGGCAGCGGTGGCCCCCACGGGGAAGGTTCCCGCCACGCCGGTCTCAAGCGTCGGCTGGTAGAAGTAGCGCACAAACATGTGGTCTTTTGAGGTGGGCTGCCAGTCCAGGCGTCCCAGCTCTTCCTGATCGTTGTAAAGGCTGGGAATGGTCCGCTGCACGCCCGCAACCTCGACGGCTGCCGTTTTTCCGCCCGGTCCTGATACGGTCTCAGTGGTCACCGAAGTGGCGATGGGCTGCGGGTTGCCCTGCGTCACGGCATACGGACCATAGCCAACCAGCGCGGCTACACCCGAATTGCCAGGAAACGCCGCCTGAAGCTGCTTGAGTCCGTTGGGATCGGGCGTTAAATCGGGAAGCGATTCTGACGGCGTCGCTCCGACGCGCTCACGGTCCCAGTAAGTGCTGCCGAAGAAAAAGAGCTTGTCTTTAAGGATGGGCCCACCCAGCGTGCCGCCGACGCGGTTTTCGACATACCGGGGCAACGTGGGCGCGGCGCAGCCGGTGGACGGGCTCACACCTGCAGGGCAGAAGCCAAATTGCGGGCTTTTTTCGTAGTCGGCGAGAGAGCTGAGGAACTGTCCCTGGTAGAACTCGAATGCGCTGCCATGGAACGAATTGGTGCCGGACTTGGTGATGTAGTTGACCACCGCGCCGGCGTTCCGCCCATACTGCGCGCTGTAGTCGTTGGTGATGACCTGGATCTCCGAGACCGCGTCCTGGCTGCCGAAGAAGGCGTCCGGTCCACCGATGGAGTTGTCGTTGTTCGACTGGCCGTCGATCTCGAAGTTGTTATAGCGGCCACTCTGGCCGTTGACGGAAAAGTTATCGCCATTGTCGTTGGAGAAGTTGTCTCCGTAGGTGCGTCCGCCGGTGCTGACCACGCCAGGAATCACTTCGGCGATGGTATCGAAGCCATTGTTCAGGGGCAGATTTTGTACGCTCTCCGTGCTGAACGTCGTGGTGACCTGCGAGTCGCTCGTCTCCAACAGGGACGCGGCGGAGCCGTTCACTTCCACTTGCTCCACGGTCCCGATGCTGAGCTTAACCTGGTTGAGGTTTGTGGTTGCTCCCGCGACCACCTGCAGGTTGTCGATGTTCTCGGTGGAGAACCCGCTTGCCGCGACCTGCGCGCGGTAGGTGCCGATAGGAACTGCAGAGAACTTGAATGAACCATCGGCGGTCGACATTTGGATCAGCCTAAGGCCGTTGGCAAGATTTGTCAGTTGGACTTGAGCGTTGGGAATGACGGCGCCGGAAGGATCGCTAACGATTCCTGAAACCGTGCCGGTGGTAATACCCTGCGCAGACGCGAGCGCTGCTATTCCGAGCGCAAGCAGTCCGAAGACGACGATTCTGGCCATCCGCAGCATGTTTGTACCTCCAAGAAAAATTACGGGTTCCGGCCGGCTTGATCGCGTTCTGAAAGTCGCGCCGGCGCTTCTTTTTAAGGTTACTTAATTAGTAAATAGGGGACGATCAAAAATGATCATTACGAGTATGCGGTTGCTCCCCTCGACTGTAAAGGCGGAATTTGGGATGAATGGACGCACAATTGGGATTAAGTGATTGATTCGCGTGCCTGAATGTTATTTGCTTTCAGTTATATATGAAAATCGCGCGAATTTAGGTTACCAAAGTTTATGGGCTGCAAATGTATACAAAAATGGATAATTGTGACGGATTGCTTTATTAGTTACATGAATTGTCCATTTTGTGGGACGGATGGTGGCGGAATGGTGCTAGGGCTGCACCGGCATTGGCAACTTGCCCACTTTCGGGCCCGGCGATCGATGCAGCCACCCTCGAAACACGCTGCCTCTTCGCAAGGACCCGCAAAAGACGATCTTAGGGGAGTTTCGTCGCGCTTCAGATCCGCATGGGCATCAGCACGTAGCGGTACTTGTACTCGGCGTCAGGATCTTCGGGGCGCATCTGGCCTGCGGACTGCGAGTCCTTGAACTCCAAGCGGACTTCGCCCTCGTTGTTGAGCGCCTTCAGGAAATCCAGGATGTAGGCCGAGTTGAAGCCGACCATGATCGGGTCGCTGGAGTATGGGGTGTCGATGGTGTCTTCGCTCTCGCCGGATTCAGTGGAGTTGGCGCTGATCTTGAGCTCGTTGCCTTCGAGGCGCAGGCGGATTGCGCCCGAGCGTTCATCGGCGAACTGCGCGACGCGCTGAATCGAGCTGGAGAGTTCGCTTGAACGGACTACGGCAAACTTGGAGTTGTCGCGCGGCATGACGGCCTCAAAGTTCGGGAACTGGCCGGTGAGCTTGCGGCTGCTCAGAGTACGGTGGCCGACGCGAAAGAAGAGCGTGTGCTCATCGTCAGCGAATTCGATCTTCTCAGCGTCAGTGTTCGATAAGAGCTGCTGCAGCTCCTGGAGAGCTTTGCGGGGAATGAGCACGCGCTTTTCGCCGCTGATGCCCTCGAGGGTCTCATTCGGCTTTTCAACAAAGGAGAGACGATGGCCATCGGTGGCGACCATGGCGAGCGACTCAGCCTTGAGGACGAGCAGGGCGCCGTTGAGGGTGTAGCGCGACTCCTCGTTGGAGATAGCAAAGATAGTGCGGGCGATGAGATTCTTAAGAGCACTGAGTGAAACGCTGGTTGCGGCGATGCTGGGAAACTCAGGTACCTGCGGGTAGTTGGCGCGGGCCATGCCGACGATCTTCGTGTTGGAGCGGCCGCTGCGGATCTGCACCCAGTGGTTTTCAAGCAGCTTGATAGAGATTTCGCCGTCAGGCAGGAGCTTGATGTAGTCGTACAGCTTACGGGCCGGTACGGTGCAGGAGCCGGGCTTTTTCACCTTGACGGGTGCGCTGGTACGGATTGCCTGGTCGAGATCGGTGGCAGTAATGCTGAGCCGGTCTCCGTCGGCTTCGAGGAGAAAATTCGACAGGATCGGGATGGTGGTCTTACGTTCGACGACGCTTTGCGTGGCCGTGAGTTCCCGCACCAGGTCCTGGCGGCTTACGGTTATCTCCATCGCTGCCCCCTGCGCAGCCGGCTTCTCCACCTCGGTTTCGACAATCGACATAAACCTACCTTCGCTCCGGAAGCCATTTGTCTGCTCTGGCCTCACTCTATAACATTTGCGGCCGGCGGAAAACGGCTGTCTTTTGTTCCTCTTGATTGTATTCATCTCTTTGTTGCGCGGAGGGTGGAAAAACGGGCGGATTTCTGGATTCCAGGGAGCTTGCTGGCGGTGGGCTGGCACCAAGCGAAAGTCCGCGAACGGAAGCGCTGCCGGCTGCATTGCCCGGGGGTGCGCGACGGGTGTGATTTTGTGTTGAAAGAAAAAAGAAAAAGCTAGTAGTTCCCGTAGGCACGGAGGAAAAGTGGGAATCGGGATGAAGTGTTTGAATAGATGGGAGTTCGGGCACGGGAGGTTTTTCTAAATTGCGGTTGTGGAATTCAGGAGATTTGGAAATCCGGCTCTGGAGGGGTTTATAGCGTCCTGTCTTTCCCACGCTTCCCACAGGAGCGGCGAAAAGGGATGTGGATTGCCGATGGATTTTGTGCAAAGCGCGGCCGCAGGCACGCAGGGCAAGTAGTTGCAGCGGACCGGTTGTCCACAGCGCGCAGATTTTCGCGGTCGAATTCCTGACAGGGAAGGATGCGCATGTGGCTTCCCAATCCAGCACCGACGTAGGATCAATTCCGGCGTGACGGTCCGGGTGCGATAGCGCAGCTTCTAAAATTTTTCTTGCGACCCTGAGGACCTGATTGGATGGCAATTGACATTGGCCGGCTGGAGAGCACGTTGGAGCAGATGTCCGCAGAGGACGCGCCGGGACGTGAGTTCTGCGAAGCGATTGCCGAACTGGCGCGGACCGGTCGCTTCGCGGAGCTCCGCGATGTGCTGCCCGAGATTGTCTATGACGAGCTGTGGGAGCGTTACCGGGAGAATCCAGAAAGCTTTGTAGCGAGATGGAAGCATCTCGCGCAGCAGATGCGGCAGGGATTCATTCATCATGCACGGCAACGGCTCACGCAGCTGACGCGGCTGCAGCGGAGATCAGCGCGCACCGACACGCCAGCCTGGCAGGAGATACAGAGCGCGCTGGATGAGCAGCAGCACGACCTGCTGCGCGCAGCCTTTGCGATGGAGCAACTGGAGCTGATTGAGCCGGCCGTGCTGCGTGCCACTCACCTTCGCGAGTGCGTGGTGGCGGCGCCGTGCTCCGAGGAGGCGGATCGCTACCTGGACGAGGCGACACGGTGCTACTTTCTGGGGTTGTTTACGGCATGCGCAGTGATGTGCCGGTCGGTGCTGGAGGAGGCTGTGAAGCAAAGGCTGCCGGAACACCTGGCGCGGCTGGTGCGCACGCGGTACAGGAATGCAGCGACGCTGGGGAACCTGCTGCACGAGGTGAATAATAATCTGCAGCTGACGGGGATCGATGCAGATTTTCCGCGTGTGGCCAACAAGGTGAATGATGCCGGCAGAAAAGCTGTTCACCAGGGATTGCTCTCCGAAGATGAAGCACGCGAGTGCCTGCAAAACGCGCGCAGGGCGCTCGAGCTGCTGTTGCGGGAATGAGATGAGGCTGTGAGAAGATGGCCGTAGATTGGGCGCAGGAGGATAGCGCAACCCTATGGCTCAACCTCATTGTCAACGGATCGCAGTCCTGGTCCTGCTTCTTGCTACCTGCCGTCTGCACGCGCAGACACCGCCTGCGAAAGCAGCCGCATCCGGGCCTGCTTTTGAAGTGGCCACCATCAAGCCGGTCGAGCCCGATGCCCCCAAAGGCCGGTATCTCATTCTGCAGGGGACAAACCGGTTTGTCGGGAAGTACTACACGCTGAAGCTGTTGATCGCGGCGGCTTACAACTTGAGCCCGAAGGTCATCTCCGGCGGTCCGACATGGATGGACTCCGACCATTACGACATTCTGGCGCTCACACCGGGCGACACCAAGCCGAGCCGCGACGAGCAGATGGCCATGTTGCGGAACCTGTTGGCCGACCGGTTCGCGCTTACCTTTCACCGCGAGTCGAAGGAGTTCTCGATCTATGCGCTGGAGGTCACCAAGGACGGCCCGAAACATGGCTCGGCGAGCGCTCCGGGGCTGAAAGAGAGCACGGCAGCGCCGACCGATCCGCCGGCGTTGATCAGCACGGTCTATCCCGACCACATCCGGTTACCGGCGCGCAATGCGACGATGGGCGAATTCGCCGAGTTGTTGCAGCGCGCCGTGCTCGACCGCCCGGTGGTGGACAAAACTGGACTTACGGGAAGATTCGACTTTGACCTCACGTGGGCGCCTGACGAGACGCAGTTTGGCGGCGAGGTGCCGGTGGCGCCCACCGACGCGCAGGCGCCGCCGTTCTTCGCCGCGATTCAGCAGCAGCTCGGATTGAGACTGGAGGCCATGCGCGGGCCGGTCGAGGCGCTGGTGGTGGATGGGGCAGAACGGCCGAGCGAGAATTAAATTGTGCAATTTTGAACTGACGGTCGCGTGGCTTTTTACAGCCCGAGCCACGATCAATCTGTGATTGTGACGCGTTTGGAGCGGCCATCAAACACGAGCGTCCAGTTACGTAGTATGTCTCTACCGATTAAGACTGCGTAGAACGGCTCTTTCTCGAACACAACTGAACGAATTCGAATGGAGTCAAACGGCCTCAGGTTCGTTCCCGGGAAACTAATCGCTCCGGCATGCTCCCAGCATTGGTGCTCTGCGCCAATTGCAGTTATCTTGCTTCCCTCGCCCGTTTGGCGCAGTTTGCAATAGTTTGCGTAAGTTTTGCTAATTGCAGTAATAGAGGCACCGGTGTCTAATAGCGCCTTCATCCTGACGGGCTCTGGGCACTCTAGGCCGTCATCTCGCCAAGCCTTCAACACGTCAGCCGAGTTCATTACGTTAACGTCAATTAACGGTCCTCGGTCCGTTATATCGAAGGGATCCCACTTAAGAATGACGCTGCCCATGTTAGGAAATGCAGTAAACGGGTTCCGTCACCCATATCTGCTTTACAAGGAATTCTCGGCGACTTCCAAACCGCTCCAGGCCTGCCTTTAGTGCATCCGCGTAGTCTCCGAAGAACCCTGGGGCGATTTCTTCACCCTGGATGACAACGAACTCCCCCGGATGGGAGCTGGACCATTCTTGCCGGTGGCGCTCGAAAATTTCTAGCTCAGCGGTAAATTGGTTTGGTGATGCCATTCCAATTCCTTTCGAAATGCTAATACCCGAAACGCCGAGAGTAGAACCGACCGTTACTGCGTTATTGCACTATTACGCAATGATGCGACAATGTATTAATGCTGTCAAGGGTAGTTTGAACAATGAGCCCGAGAGAAAAGCACATACCCGATGACGCTCAGCGGACCTCAGTTTGCCTCACGGCTGAAGACAAAATGGCCATTTTTTTAGTTGCCCAGTCCCGCCATTTGAGCCGCAACAAGCGGACTACGACGAACGACATTCTTGTCGACGCATTGTGGGATTTCTTCGAAAGAACTGAGGGAAAAACCCGGGAGCAAGTCAGATCGCTTCTGCCTGTCGCGTCGGCAGGAGAAAACCTCGGGAGCAACATCGCCCAGATGCCGAAGCCTGGCAGAAAGCGCTAGACAGACGAATATAGGCTCGACCGCCGGATTCGCTACGGCTTTTATACTGAAGTTTCCATGTCCTACGCGGCCGCACTCGAACAACTGAATGCCATGGCGCCGGAGTTGTATGCCAAGCCCGGGCAGCCACGGCGCAAGTTCTCGCTGGATGAGATTCGCGCGCTGCTCGAGGCGCTGGGCAATCCGCAGAAGCGGTTTCCGGCAGTGCTGATTGCGGGTACCAACGGCAAGGGATCGACGGCTTCGACACTGGCTTCGATTCTGACTGCCGCTGGCGTGCGCACCGGGCTCTTCACTTCGCCGCACCTGGAGCGGGTAAATGAGCGGATTCGCGTTGATCGCGCCGAAATTGGCGACGACGACTTCGCCCGGACGTTCTTTTGCGTTCATGACGCGGCGCAGGCGCTGGTGCTGGCCGGCAAACTGCCACAGCTGCCTAGCTACTTCGAGCTTCTTACCGCGCAGGCGTTTTTGCACTTTGCCGAGGCGGACGTGGAGATTGCGGTGCTCGAAGTAGGACTGGGCGGCCGGCTGGACGCAACGAATATCGTGGATCCGCTGCTCTCGGTGATTACCGACATCTCGCTCGATCACACGGAGTGGCTGGGCGACACGATTACCGCGATTACACGCGAGAAGGCCGGCATTCTGCGGCGCAGCAGAGCGATGGTGACACTGCCGCAGCATCCTGAAGCCAACCAGGCGCTGGGCGAAATTGCGATTGAGCTGGACGTGCGCGGCGTGAGCGCGGTGCCGTACATGCCGGCAGTGAATGAGGTTGGGGGCGTCTACTCGATCGAGGCGCTGGGCGCGCAGATCGAGGTAGATTCGCCGCTGAAGGGCGCGCATCAGCACCGCAACCTGGCGCTGGCGATCGCCACGGCCGTGGAGCTGAAGGACCGGCACGGGTTCCCGATCACGCCGGAAGCGATCGCGAAGGGAATCCGCGAGACGCGCTGGCCGGGACGGCTGGAGCGCATTGCGGGGAACGGCGTGGAGTGGATTCTCGACGTGGCGCATAATCCCGCGGGCGTGTGGGCGCTGCGCTCGGGGCTGCGCGGGCTGCTGGCCGAACGCCAGCCGCAGGTGCTTGTCTTCGGCTGCTTGCGCGACAAGCCGATTGCGGAGATGGCGCAGATTCTGTTTCCGCTGTTTGAGCAGGTGATTGTGGCGCCGATCCAGTCGGCGCGGGCTGCTGCGGTGGACGATCTGCTGGCTGCCGCGCGCGCGACGGGCACTCCTGCGACGGCCGCGGGCAGCGTGAGCGAGGCGCTGCGCCTGGCGCGAGAGCGGGCAGCGGGCGGAACGGTAGTAATCTCGGGCTCAGTGTACCTGGTGGGCGAGGCGCGTGCGCTGCTGACAGACGGTAAGAGCGAGCAACGATGAGACGGCGGCCCAATCCGGTTTCCTGGTTCCACCGCTGGCGCACAAACCTGATTCAGACGCCGGTCTTGACCGTGGTCACGGCGGTCTATGGCTCGCTGGCATTGCTGGTTTCGCTCTTCGATAAGAGCGGGCGCGCGCAGCATCGCATCGCACAGGCCTGGGCGCGAGCCTGTGTCTGGATCGCCGGATCGCACATCACGGTGCGCGGCGCGGAAAATCTGCGCAAGCACGCGGTCGCCGTATATGCCGCGAACCACACATCGTACATGGATACGCCCGTGGTGTTCGCCTCGCTGCCGTTCCAGTTCCGCATTCTGGCCAAGAAGGAGCTGTGGCCGATTGCGTTTATCGGCTGGTATCTGAACCGGTCAGGGCAGATTCCGATCGACACGGTGAATACCCATGCGGCGCGTTCGAGCCTGAGCGGGGGCGTAAAGGCGCTGCGCGCGGGAATGCCGCTGTTTGTCTTCCCCGAGGGCGGCCGTACGCAGACCGGCGAGTTGCAGCCGTTTCTCTCCGGTGCGGCGTACCTGGCGATCCGCGCGCAAGTGCCTCTGGTGCCGATCGCGCTTGACGGCGTGTACGATCTGTTGCCGATTCACACGCACCACTTTTATCCGGGGGAACTCACGCTGAGCGTGGGTGAGCCGATCGAGACCAGGGGCATGACGGTACGGCAGGCCGAAGAGCTAACGGCGCGGTTGCGCGCGGCGATCGGGGAGATGCTGCAACCCGAAGCCATGCACAGTGCGGTAACGGGCCGCGAAGCTGCGTTGCACGCCGACGCCTGAGCCAAGTGCGAGCGCTTTACACTGTTGTTATGCCGGTTTGCATTGCCATTCCTGAACCCACCAGCACCGACGCGGAGTACAACGGTCGCGCGCTGCCGCAGTACGTGCAGGCGCTGGAAGCTGCGGGCGCCACGGTGCAGGTGGTGCCGCTCAATGAGCCGCAGGAGCGGGTGGCCCGGATGCTGAGCGGCGTGCAGGGCATTCTGCTTCCCGGCAGCCGCTTCGACGTGGACCCTGAGCGATACGGCGAGAAGCCGATTCCCGAGTGCGGCGAAGCCGACGCGGCGCGCACGGCCGTGGATGAACTGCTGCTGCAGGACGCGTTCAATCTGAAGAAGCCGATTCTGGCCATCTGCCACGGCGCGCAGACGCTGAACGTGTGGCGGAATGGATCGCTGATCCAGGATCTGAAGACGCCGGTGAATCATCGGCCGGGACGGGATGTGGTGAAGGCGCATCCAGTGCAGATCGCGAGGAGCTCACGGCTCTCGGATCTGGTACCGGAAGACGAACAAGGCCACATACAGGTGAATTCCAGCCACCACCAAGCGATTCGCGTGCCGGGCGACAAGCTGCTGGTGAGCGCGGTGTCGCCGGGCGACGGCGTGATTGAGGCCGTGGAGCTGGACGCGCCAGAGCATTTCGTTGTGGCCGTGCAGTGGCATCCGGAGCGGACCTACGAGGAGAGCGGCTTGTCGCGAGCCCTTTTCGGAGCGTTTGTGGAGTCGGCAGAAGCGTGGCAGCCACCACGGATTGAAGAGTCAGTACGTGCGCCGGTTCCGAAGGCATGAGCATCGAAGCCTTGGTTAGCGCACGGCTGAATGTGCTGCTGCAAGCGGCGGGACTGGAGCCGGTGGGCGCCGCGACTGCCGATCAATTTGGGATGTATGTTTCGCTTATTCTTCGCTGGAATGCTAAGGTCAATCTGACGGCCGTTCGCGACGAAGAGGGTATTATAGAAAGGCATATTATTGAATCTATTGTACTTGCAAGAGATTTGCCTGCACGGATCGCGACGCTGCTAGACTTTGGCTCCGGCGCTGGCTTACCCGGCATTCCCATCGCGCTGTGCCGGCCGGAGATTGCAGTGACGCTGGCGGAGTCGCAAGGCAAGAAGGCTGCGTTTCTGCGCGAGGCAATGAGAGTTCTGAGACTCACAGCGAAGGTTCACGCCGGACGAGTGGAGCTACTTGGCCAGCAATTTGACTGCGTCGCGATGCGCGCCGTTGACCGGATGGCGGAAGCGGTGAGGACAGCCGTTCCGCTGGTGGCGCCGGGCGGCTGGCTGGCATTGATGACGACCGAAGGCGAACTCGAGGCGCTCAAGTGCGCGGCAGGTGCGCACTTTGTCTGGCGCGAGCCAGCGCCATTGCCCGGAAGCGAGCGGCGCCTGGTCGCGCTGGGCGCACGAACGGCGTAGCGGGTCAAGTAATCTGAATCAAAACAGCACTCAGGGTGGGAACGTAGCAAGAGAGCTGCGTGCCGTTGGGGTTGATGGTATAAGCGGAGACAGGAGAGAAGGAGCCGTCGACGCCCACGCTGGAGCCTTGGATAGTGACGCCGGAGGTTGCAGTCAGATTGGGAGCGCTGGCGCCGGAAGAGAGTTGCGTCATCTCAAGCAGCGTAGCGGAGCTGGCGGCCTGCGGTAGCTGGATGCTGAGACTGAGATTGTTGGTCAGGTCCTTGTTGTTGACGATTAGATTGAGGTCACCTGAGGAACTCTTGACGGCGTAGGCGGTCACGTTGAGTCCGTTGGCGCTCACTTCCGTGGAAAGAAGCGTGCCTTGAGCGGCGAGCGTGAAGAAGAGGATACCGTAGTACTCGGGACGGGCTTCGACGACCGCCCCGTCGGAGTCGGCGATGGGCGTGTAGCCGTCGCTATCGCCACCGCCGTGAAAGTTTGCCCCGCTCGCCCCGCCTTGGGCGCAGTCAAAGAGATAATCGATCACCCAGAGCGAGGATGCGTAGGAGTCACTGACGCCGTCGGCACCGCCGTTGTAATAGGAGTTGCATTCGGAGATGCGGAATGGCACGCCGATGCCCTGTGCACCGGTATTGAGGATTGAAAGGTCGCTGACCAGGGTCGGGTCCGGCGTGATGAGGTTGGCGGCCGTTGAGGACGCAGACTGACCGTTGCCGCGGTAATAGTGCTGGGTGAGCAGCGAGATGTTGTTCTTGGTGGCCCACTCGCCGAAAGGGACGGTCCATCCGGATTCATTGCCGGCGTCGGCAGGCCCTGTGACGTTGACGCCGGGCGTTTGCGCCACGATAGCAGCGCGAAATTGCTCCCAGAGCGTCTCGAGCGTGGTGAGGTTCCAGGTGACGCCGCTGAAGTAGGTGCTTCCATAGAGATCTGGCTCATTGCCGATCTCGACGCCGAGCAAAGAAGAGCCAAGCTGCGCCGCGACGTAGGCGGTCTCGGCGGCAGCCAGTGCCGGCGTAGTAGCTGCCGTGAAAGAGCCGCTGGTGTAAGGCTCCGGGCCGGCGCCGCCAAGATTGATCCCGTAGAGGCATTGCCAGCCAGTGGCTTTCAGAAAAGCAGCGAGAGAGTTGACATCGGTGGGAGCGATCTGGCCGCTGGTCTGGCCTGGGCCCGTCGGCGTCCAGACGTTGCGATCAACCGAGTTGCCACCGATGCGCAGGATGCTGGGGCCGAGTCTTTGGAAAAGCCCGATGAGATTGGTGTTGGAGGCGGAGAAAAGAGGCTCGGTGAGAGAGCTTTTCTCATACGAGAGTCCTGCAAAGGCAGGACCTATGGAGCCTGAAGTGTTGGAGTTGACAGTCAGCGAGGCGTTCATGATGGCGCCTGCAGGGGCAGGTTGCGGGTTTGAGTTGCCGGGCTGGCTTGGAGGGGACGGCGAAGAGGAGGAAGCGACCGAAGAGCTGCAGCTGGAAAGGAATGAGGAGGCAGTGAGCCCGAACAGAGCTTGAAGAGCGCTGCGGCGTGTAAGGGTGTGGAAGCTGGACCGATTCGGCATCGCAGATGATTGTAGCTGGGCGTTCCACGTGGAACAGAGGGCCTGGCGACAGCAGTCTACCGTGGAATGTTCCACGTGAAACATTGCCCCGATTCGCGCAAGAAACTACGGCGGGAAGGAGGCCCAAGAGTTGGAGAGGATGACTCAGTTTTCCACCGGTGCTCTGTTTTTGAGGCGTTTAGGCGAGAATTGGACGGCATTCACAGAACTCCTTTGTCTGCTATTGCTTGCTGCAGGTTGGCACAACAGGTGTTTTGAGGCTTTCCACAGGCAGGTCGAGTTCTCCACAGCGCAATTTTGTACCGGCAAGGCGCTCTTCCCTTTAGTCTGGAATGCCATGGGCAAGGTACTCGGAGTCGTCAATCAGAAGGGTGGAGTAGGCAAGACGACCACAGCAATCAACCTGGCAGCGTGCCTGGCCCTGGAGGGCCTGAAGATTCTGCTAGTAGACTGCGATCCGCAGGCGAATGCTTCTTCAGGGCTGGGTTTTCAGCGGGACGATAATCGCCATTCCATTTATGACGTGCTGGTGGGCAGTAGTCCGGCGGAGCAGGTGATTCTGCCCACGGATATCGAACTGCTCAAGCTCCTGCCGGGATCAAAGAACCTTACTGGGGCGAATATCGAGCTGGCGAGCGCCGACGACCGGGCGCTGCGCCTGCGGCAGGCGGTAGGGCCGCTGAAGGGTAGTTTCGATCTCGTGATTTTGGATTGCCCCCCCGCTCTCGATCTGCTGACACTGAATGTGCTGAGTGCTGCGGAGATGTTGATCGTTCCCATGCAGGCCGAGTACTTTGCGCTGGAGGGGATTTCGGAGCTGATTTCGACGCTGGAGCGGGTGCGGGCGGCATTCAATCCAGGTCTGATGATTGAAGGTGTGCTGCTGACCATGTACGACGATCGCACCAATCTGGCGCAGCAGGTGACGGAGACGCTGCGCGAGTATTTCAAAGAACGGCTGTACAAAACGGTGATTCCCCGCAACGTGCGGCTGGCTGAGGCGCCGAGCCATGGCAAGCCGGTGGCCCTTTACGATGCGCGCTCGCGCGGTGCCGAGGCGTACTTCGAAATGGCTGGTGAGTTTCTAAGGCGGAATGCGCTGGAAAGCCCACGCAGCAAGGAACGGAAGACGGCGGCCGCCGCCAAGCCGGAACCAGCGAAGGTGCGCTTCTGGCCATACTCGTGAACGCCAGGTTGAGAGATGCGGCAGCGTGGGATTCTGGCGCCACTTTAGAAGGGGCATGGCTTAAGCGGGACAAAAGATAAAGGAAAGACGACGATGAATACTCCCTCCATAGAACCGAAACGGCGTGCTTTAGGGAAGGGGCTGGATTCACTGCTGCCCAGGGCGCAGACACCTGCCGCTTCTTCCCCTGAAAGCGAAGGAGGGCGGCCACGGGAGATCGCCGTCGACCAGATCGACCGCAATCCCTTCCAGACGCGGACGCACGTCGATGAAGAGCAGCTGCAGGAGCTGGCTGCTTCGATCACCGCCAACGGGGTGGTGCAGCCAATCCTGGTGCGGCCGCTGGCGAACGGGCGATTCCAGCTGATTGCCGGCGAGCGGCGCTGGCGAGCGTCGCAACTGGCCGGCAAGGCGACGGTCCCAGCGATTCTGCGCCAGGTCTCCGACGAGCAGGCGATGGAGATCACGATCGTCGAGAATCTGCAGCGCGCAGATCTGAACCCGATGGAGCAGGCGCGGGCCTTCGAGCGGCTCTCACGTGAATTCCATATGACCCAGGAGCAGATGGCACAGCGGACGGGCAAGGACCGGGCGACTGTGGCAAACTTCCTGCGCTTATTGAAGCTGCCCAGCACGGTACAGACACGCGTCGAGTCGAGCGTATTGAGCTTTGGGCATGCGCGGGCGCTGCTGGCCCTGGAGCACGGTGAGGAGATGGAGAAGGCTGCGCAACGAATCGTCTCACTTTCGCTTTCTGTTCGCCAAACCGAGAGCTACGTCCAGGGAATCCTGAATCCGGAGCGGAAGGAAAAGAGAGAGCCGAAGCCTGAGCCTCCGGTGGACCCCAATGTGCGCGACGCCCAGGAGCAGCTGCAGCGGGCGCTGGGGCTTAAGGTTACGATCGAGGATCGCGGCGGACGGGGCAAGGTGATCATCGAGTACGCGCGGCTGGAGGATTTCGACACGCTTCTGGAGCAGCTTGGTTCGGGCAAAAAATAGGCTGTTATTTCCGACCCGCAAAAATCTGATTTTCCGATTGAGAGAATCTGATAATCTGATTCACATGCGGACGGTTTCGATCAGCGTGACCGAGGCCTCTAGGAACTTTGCCGACTGTGTGAACCGCGTGCGCTACCAGGGGGCGACATTTCTTCTGCACAAGAATGGCGTGCCGGTGGCGAAGATTATGCCGGTCGGGCGTAACGCGAAGAATGAGAGCGTGTTGCAGCCGGTAGGTGAGCACGAGATTTCGGGACAAAGGCGCGGCGAAATTTCCGAGATCTGGTGACGGCGGCGGGGTCCGGTTCGTCCCGGCCCTACGGGATGGGGTGGGCTTCGGGTCGGGCTGTTCCCAGGGCTGCGCTTCGCTTGCCCTGGGCTATTTTCGACGGCTCCCTTCGGGAGCACAGACGCGGGAAGACACGAGCGCATCTTCTCAAAGATGCAGGTCAACGGCGAAGGACCTTTTTGAAGCGCAGGACCTTTCGGGCGGCGGCGACTTCGGACTCCACAGCTTTCCATTCCGATTGTACGGTTGGAGTGGCGCTCGACTGCCATGCGGCTGCGCTTTGCAGCAGGCCCTCGGCAGAGGCGGGATCTTCGGAAGCGAGGGCCTGGCGGGCGGCTTCAGTGGATTGGGATAGTTGCCGATCGGCGATCTGCTTGAGGCGCGCGCCGAGCCGCTGTTCGACGGCAGCTGCACCGGGCGATCGTTCCGCATGATCTGTGGCGATGCGCTCGAAGAGAGCGCATGATTCGGGCTCGTTGAGACCGGCGTAGATCGCTCCCAGAGATTCGAGCCTCGATGCCTCACCTGCGACCGCCGCTGTGCAGGCTTCGAGAGCCGCTTGCACGCGCCCGGCCTGGCGCACGCCGGCAGGTTCGGCGCGGATGAGGCCGATGGCGGCGTCGAAGAGCTCCAGGTCGCGAAGACGGTCGACATCGGCGATGAGCTCGTCGACGCGCTTTTCGAGGATCCGCTGTTTTTGCGCGGCTTCATCGAGCTGGCGGCGCAGGGCCGGTTCATCCACGCGCTGCAGCACAGGCGGAAGCAGCTTCAACACTTCCTCAAAGTTTTCTTCTTCGAGCAGGCGTTTGGCCTCAAGGAAGCTGCGCTCGACCAGATCCTGCGAGATGCGCTCGGCAGCGGCAGAGCGGGCGAGGTTCATCAGCTCTGTCATCTCGGGCGAGGAGAAGCCCTCTTTCTCGCAAAGCTCGAGGACCTTCACGGTTTCGAGATAGAGATGGTCTTCGAGAAGCGAACGCGCTTTTGACATGTGTTGCGCGAGCATCTGTTCGCGCTGCTCACGCGTGAGCCGCTGGGTGATGGCGGATTCGAGCTTCAGCAGCTCGGCATTGCCGGGTAGTTGCGCGAGGGCTTCGCGAATCCGCGTGAGCGCCTCGACGGGCGGCAGGCGCCGGCAGGCTTCGCTGACCTCGGCGATAAGGCGCTTGCGCTCGTACTCGCGCAGGCGCGGTTCGAGCTGGATCTTGAGACGCAGCAGCGTGGGCTCAGCAGGGAATTTCTCAAGGGCCCGCGCGACTTCCGATGTGACTTCCTGCACCTGCTCGAGGGAGAGCGCCATGGTGGCTTGCTCCTGGAGGGTGTCAACCAGGCGCTTGCGCTCTTCCTGCCGCGAGGCGGCTTCGAGGTCGTCTTTGAGGCGCAGCAGCTCGGGGTCGGCGGGTGCAATTTCTTCAGCCTGTGTGAGCGCGGTGGAGGCTTCGATGAGACGGAAGGCGGTGAGGCTCGTTTGCGCATTGTCGAGCAAGCTGCGGAACCGGGCTTTGCGGCGGGCTTCTTCGGCCTCCTGGTCGAGCACTTTGCAGATGGCGAGGATGCGCGTGTTTTCGGGGTCGAGCTCGGCGGCCTTCCCTGCAAAGCTGCGGGCTGAATCGTAGTTGCCGGAGTGACGCGCGGACTCGGCCTCGCGCATGAGCTGCTGAATCTGCTCGGTGGTCTGCTTGCCGGCGTTGGCTCTGGCGAGCAGCGCCGTGATGTCGGGATTTCCTGCGTCGAGATGCAGAGCCTCGGTGCAGGTAGCGATGGTGTGTTCCCAGTTGCGTGCGACGATAGCTTCGGCCGCCGACTTTCTAAGCTGTTCGACGCGCTCGCGGAGCTTCTGCCGGTTGAAGTACTGGTCCACGGCGGCCATGAGCTGCTTGGCCTCAGCGTTTTGGGCGTTCAGGCGCAGGATCCGGCTGAGGATCTGTTTGGCGAGCGGGTAGCTCTCTGCTTCGACAGCGGCGCGTGCTTCGTTCATGAGCTGCTCGATGCGCTCGGTCTTTAATTGCGCGCCGACGGCGTTAAGATCCGCAGCCATATCACTGGCGTGGGCGTAGCGCTCGAAGGGATCTTTGGCCAGAGCGCGCGCGATGATCTGGTCGAGCAGAGGCGGATGCGAGGCAAGATAGTTCGAGAGCGGCGACGGCTCTTCCTGCAGGATCTGATGGAGGATAGCTGGATAGTCGGCGTCGAAGGGCAGCACTCCCGTGAGGACCTGGTAGAGCATGACGCCGGTGGAGAAGATGTCGGAACGGCCGTCGAAGGGCTCGCCGCGCAGGCGCTCGGGCGCCATGTAGGCGGGCGTTCCGACAAGGGTTCCGGTGCGCGTCATGCCGCGGTCCGATTGCTGTTGCTGGCCTGTGCGGGCGATGCCGAAGTCGAGCAGCTTGACGAGGCCATCGCGCTGGACGATCACGTTGGCAGGCTTGACGTCGCGATGGATCATGCCCTGGAGGTGCGCGTAGGCGAGCGCGCCGCAGACCTGCTCGATAATGTCGAGCTTGGCACTGATGTGAAGCTGCTCCTTGTTGCGTATGAGCTTGTCGAGCGGCTCACCGTCGAGGAACTCCATGACGATGTAGGGCAGGCCGTCCTCGTCGCCGAAGTCGTAGACGGTGACGATGTTGGGATGGCGCAGATTGCCGGTGTGCCCTGCTTCCTGATAGAAGCGCTTGAGCATGTCGGGCTCGCCGGAGAAGCCTTCGGTGAGGGTCTTGATGGCCACATCGCGGCCGATGCGGGGGTCGCGCGCGCGGTAGACGACGCCCATGCCCCCTTGCCCGAGCACGCCGACCACTTCGTACTTTCCGATGCGCTCCGGCGCCGGTCTTCCCTGCCCGTTCACTCGTTCTCCTGAATCCCGGATTGGATGTGGAAGGTTGTTCCCTCAGGGGCTGAAGCCCCGCGGATTTAATAGCTCCTCTTCGGCACGACTGAAGTCGTGCCCTGATACCAAGCCCTCTCAAAAAAGCATCTTTCTGCAAGCTATGAAGTCGCGCCCTGCTGCAAAACCGCTTGATGAAACTCGCGCTATGAAATCATTCGGAGGGAGCCTGCTGGCCAATCTCCTGGAAGTTGAACTGCTCGGCAAGGAACTTGCGCGCCTTCAGCCGTTCGGCGGTGTCTGCGACTGGTGTGGAGTTGAGATAGAGGATATACAACTCTGCTGCTCCGTCATTGTCTCCATCGGCTGCTTTGCGGTCGGCGCGGCCCAGCACGATGCCGGGTAGCGCGGCTACCTGCTCCTTGGCCTTGGCGATCAGTTCATCTCGGGCCTTGTATTCATCTGCTTCGAGAAAGTCGTTTTCATTGGGGATCACTTCTTCATTGCGGACGCCTCGGGTGTCTTCCGGCTTCACGTTCTGCAGGGCGGAGTACTCCTTGGTCTCGGCGCTCTGGAGCGGGATGCGCTGCACCACCTCTTCGCCGGAGCTGTCGAGGATGCGAAACTGCAGCGCCACGGCGATCTTAAGACTGTAGGTGATCTGCGAATAGGTGTAGGGGCGCTCGACATCCTGCATTTTGACCTTGGGAATCATGTCAAGCTTGGCATGCAGGTCTTCGACTTTCTTTTCGTCGTCCTGCACAGTTTCCGTAGCCGCCTTGATCTCACTTTTCTTGCCGCGGGCCTGTGCACCTTCCAGGACGCTGCGCGCGGACTGAAGATCGTTATTGGCCCGTTCGTAGTCGCGGTTGGCCTCGTTCCACGCTTCGTTGGGAATCTCTTCCTGGCCGAAGCGGTACATCGAATCTTTGGGTGTAATGGACTGCGATTTGCCCATCTCGTGCTGCAAAACATCGCCGACCATCTGGAAGTTGGGCTGCACGGAGGTGGTCTCCTGCGGGCGGATCACTTTGACGGTGAGGCCGGAGGATTCGAGGCCGGTTGCCAGGGCGTCAGTGAGCTGCGTGGCGAAGTCCACGGCGTCGCGGCGTGAGGTCTGATCACGAAAGTCGACCTTGACCGAGAGCCGCGACTTGAGCAGATGCGCCGTGCGGACGGTGGTCATCTCGTCGTGAATGGCGCCAGAATCGGTGGGAGATTTGTATTGGAGGGCCTCAGTGAGATAGACCCAGCCGACATTGACTCCCGTGCCATCGGGCTTTTCCGCGTAGCGCTTGCCTTGCTGCAGATCGTAGGTGCTCAGGTCTTCGCCGAGGATGGCGATGCGGTCCTGCAAGGCGGGATCGCTGGTGATCTGATAGCAGCGTTGCAGATAGGCGTAGGCGGCGCGGATGCCGGACTCGTCGCCGATGCCGTTGATGGGCTCGTGCGCTTTTTGCAGGCCGGTGGCGGCCTGCTCGGCAGCGGGTACGTAGCGGTCTTTGAGCGTGTCAATGCGTGCGGAGACGAGGGATCGCTGATCGGACGGCAGGTCGGCGAGGACCTCGTAGGCGGTGACGATGTCGTTGTTGGCTTCGGCGGTCTGGCTCTTCTGCGTCGCTGCATCGGCTGCGGCCTTATTGGCGGCCATCAGCGCCTGCTCGCGGGCAGTCTTCAGGAAGGCTTCGGTATCGGCGCTGGGAAGAACGGCTTCGGCCTTCTCGAGCTCCTTGACCACGCCGGGCCAGTCGGGTCCATCTTCGAGCTTTCTGGCATTCGAAAGATAGAGCCCGGAGATCGCTTTGAGATCGTCGGCGACCTTTGGGTTTTCCAGCGTGAAGGATCGGAGTGGCGTGATCGTTTGCGCCGCTTCATCGGGCTGCTCCGCGGCGAGTTGCGCGTCGCAGTTGTGCAGGATGGTATCGAAGGCGGCGCGAGCCTGCTTGGTTTCGGATTCGGCGGCCAGCGCCTCCGGCGTGGCGGGTTCTGCCCCGAAGGCTCCATTCGCCAGATTTTCTGCGGCCACCAGGCCGGCATAGCCGGCGGTTTGCTGTTTGAAGGCCTGCTGGTAGGTGTTGAGCTTCTCGCGCGCGGAAGCGCTGAGGGCGAGCACCTCGGCGTGAATCTTTTGGCTGAGGTCGGCGACGGCCGGGTCGTCGAGAACGAGAGAGTGCGCCTGATCTGCGGCATGGCGAGCGTCTTTCAGCTTGCCGTAATCGGGAGCGCCTCCGCTCTTCGAGGCGGCGTACGCCTGCAGATCGGCAGTTCCATCGGCGAGAAAGAGTGCGGCAAGGGATTTCTTGGCAGCGGCGGCGTGGGCTCCGGCGGGATAGGCTGTGAAGTAAGCCTGCCAGGCGGAGATCGCGGCGGCGCGGTCAGCGCGCAGATACTCCGCGAACTCCTGGTCGGGCGCGGCGACGAAGACGATCTTGGCGCCGGGCTTGATGGGCACGATCTGGGCGGCCGAGGGATCGGAGCCATTGACGACACGGCCTTCGATCTCAGCCTTGTCGGCGAGCTCGGCGGCGGTGAACGAACCGCCCTTGTCGAACTTGAGATTGCCCGGGACTACGCAAGCGGGCGCTGTGGTTCCCCCGGTGAGCATCAGTACGCCGTCGCTGGTGCGTTCGAGCGATAAGCCGGCGGCCAGCGTCGCTTTGCCCAGCTTGTGATAGGCGTTCTTGTCAATGCCTGTAACGGCGGCACCGCACAGACTTACTTCATTTTTGCCATTCAGGATGAAGTCGGCAATCTGCTGGTAGTCCTGGCCGTTGTGTCCCGGGTAGATTTCGATTGCAACAAGCCCGGCGGTTTTGGCGTGCAATGCAGTTGGAAACAAAGGCAGCAGAATCGATGTAGAGAAAACTAAACGGCTTAGCCGCCTGACGAACCTTGCCACAAGAGGCGACATGATTTTACCCTCTGAATTTTCCTGTCGGTGCGCGCCGGAGCAGGGGGATGGCTTTCCGGCACCCCATGGTATAATCCGCTCCACTGTATCAAGCAGTGAGTTCCGCACGCAATAAGAATCCGTGCTTTGCGGCCCTACAGAAGCCTTATGGAACCGCAATCCTCCAGTACGCTTTCGGGTTTCTCGCCGGGCTTTCGTACGGCCAGAAATCCGGATGCGGAGATTGCGATGGTCTTCCGCTTTTGGTGTGGAAACGCGAAGGGGGCGGAGGCCGGGAATGAGCAAACGCCGGCGAGTGATCCCGGTGTCCTGGCCCTGATTGAAGATGCTGTAACTTCGAAGCACGGCGTCTTTTTGACTGCGCGCGATCAGCTCTATGTGTCGGGTCTGAAGCAGCCCTCCGATGCACTGGTAATTTCCCGGCAGGTGCAACTGGGACTGCAGGGATTTCGCAGGCATTATGGAAGCAGGCCGGTGGCGGTTTCGATCGCCATCGATGCAAACAGCGGAAGTCGGTCCACCGCCGCGCAAGAAACTGGCGATTCCCGGGCCTCGACGACTACTGCCCACTGTGTTCCCGAACCCCCTCACGACCTGGTGACGTTGCTCAAACTTTCCAAACCGGCGCAAATCCTGCTCACACATGATCTTTGTGAGCGGATGGCCGGCACCAAGGGCCTGCCGCTCAAGTCGTTCCCGGGACGATTCGGCGTGTATGAGTATCTGTGGACGTCAGAGGAGAAGCTCGATCTGCTTCAGTCTGAGCCGCAGCTTACCCTGGCGGCGCTTCCCGCGGCACAGACGCCGAGACCGGCAACGGGCAAGCACGGCGAGACGGCCGAGGCCGGCGGCACGACGAAGTCCTTGAATCTTCCGAAAACTCCCGATGGAATGGTGCAGGAAGGCCGAAGCGCGTTTCAGCAGTCAGAGGCGGGGGCGTCGGGCATTTTAGCTCCACGCAATCTGATTTTTGCAGGACTGGGCGTGGCGGCAATCGGCGCGGCCATCGCGGTGGGGGTGCACCTGGCGCACCGGCCGGTTGCCGGCTCGGCGCCAGCGGTGGTCACTGCACCTGGGCAAGCCACGCCTGCTAGCACGAACTCTGCAGTTCCGGCCGAGCCTCCGGTTGTTCGGCCTACGCCGATCGCCAAGCCACATGCGGGCTCGACCTCGGGCCATGCAGTGCGGCAGAGCGCGAACCAGGCTCTGTCTACGGCGGAACAGACACCGGCCGCGGCGCCTGCGCCAGGATGCACGATGGGAATGGACGCAAGCCGGCTGGCAGGGTTGGGCGAGCAAGCCCGCGGGCGAGGAGACTACGCGAACGCGGTGCGCATCTTCCGCGAGGCACTGGCGTGCGATCCGAACAATGCAGCCGCGCGTGAGGGCCTGGACAAGGCGACTCGGGGCGCAGAACAACGTTGAAATATCGGTCCCTTTTCCTTATGCAACCGATAAAGAACGCTTTGAGTGGGCGCAGGGCGTGAGGCAGCGTATATGGATGATAATCAACCACGTAATGGATGGTTATCACCCGGCCTTCCGTCGATCGATGGGTGGTGATCGGGCCCACGCATGACCTACCACAACAGCTTTAACGCAAGCTGCACCTGACGCGAGGTGGTAGAGGTGCTGGTGATGACACCGGCAGTGGGCGAAACTCCGGAGGGCGTGAAGACGACCAGATTCGGCGTGTTGAAGTTGGCCCGGTTCAGCAGATTAAAGAGCTCGGCGCGGAACTCGAGATTCGCACGTTCGTGAAGCGGCGTGTCTTTGAGTACCGAGAAATCCCACGTGGCCAGTCCGGGCCCGTTCAGTGTGTCTCGGCTAAGGTTCCCATAAAATCCGCTGCCCGAGGGCGGTGCGAGAAATGCGGCCGGGTTGAACCATTGCGTGGGTGTGCCCAGGATCGGCGAGCCGGTGAAAGCGGGATTCGCAAACGGGCGGACCGGGTTTTTTGAGTCATTGTTATTGGATGGGTTGTAGCTGAGCTGCGGCGTGAAAGGGAAGCCCGACTGCAGCGTCAGGATGGAGTTGGCAGTCCAGTTGCTGACCAGGCCGTTGACGGGGCCGCCGGCGTGAGCGAAGAAACGCTGGTGCCGGCCAAAGGGCAGGGCGTAGGTGCCGCTAATGACGCCAACGTTGCGCACATCGTAGGTTGCCGGGCCCCAATCGGCTTTCACGTCGAAGGGGTTGGAGACCAGTCCCGGCGCATTGCCGGCCGTGGTTGCGTTGAGTGAATCGCCGTCGTCGAGGGCCTTCGACCAGGTGTAGACGCCGCGCAGCACCAGGCCGTGGCTGAGGCGGTGATTCAAATCCACCTGCAGCGCGTTGTACGAGCTGGTGCCGATCGAGTACCAGGCCCATGCGGCGCCGAGCGCGGGGTTCGCGTTTGGCGTTCCCGGAGCGATGTAGTAGCTGCCCGCGGGAACGGATGCGCCCGCAAGTGGGGCGGGAAACGTAGACGGATACACGGCTGGGCACGGTGAGGCAGGGCAGATGGCGGGGGAGGGCTCGTTGTCGTCGAGGCTGACGATCTCGTGATAACCGTGCGAACCGACATAGCCGAGGGTTAACACGGTGTCTGGCGTCAGCTCCTGTTCAAGGCGCAGAGAATACGAGATCAGCGTGGGCGTGTGCAGGTCAGTCTGCACGCCGGCAGGCGCGATTTTGGCGTTTGCCGGCACGGATGAAGTCGGCAAAGGCAGGCTGGAAACGGCGAGATTGGCGATGCTGTACGACGGATTGAACGGCGCGTTCTGATCCATGCGGTAGCCCAGTGCATCCTGCAGATCGCTGTACATGCCGAAGCCGGCGCGGATCACCGTCCGCGAGCTGAACGGGCTCCACGCAAGGCCGACGCGGGGCTGAGGAAGAAACTTGGCGCGATTGTGAGTGAAAGTAGAGCTGGAAATGCGGGGCTGCGTTTCGAGCGCTCCGTCGCTTTCGACAAAGCTGGCAGCGCGGCCATGCGCTTCATTCCAGCCGGTGGTGAACTCATCGCGGAAGCCAAGCGAGAGGGTAAGTTTCGGCGTGACGCGCACCGCGTCCTGCACG
>JASHVE010000409.1 GCA_030039675.1 Acidobacteriaceae bacterium
GAAGGCTGGCTGCGCGGGATGGAAAACTGTACCGTCTACAACGGCCACGCCCGCTTCGAGTCAGCACACGAGATGCGCGTAGGAAACGAAGTGCTCTCCGCGAGCGAGATCTTTCTCAACGTCGGCGGGCGAGCGATTGTTCCGGATTTTCCCGGCGTCGAGAGCGTCCCATTTCTCACCAATGTCGGCATGCTGGAACTCGACATATTGCCTCGCCATCTGATTGTGGTTGGGGGCAGCTACATTGGATTGGAATTTGCGCAGATCTTCCGCCGCTTCGGAAGCGAGGTAACGGTCGTGGAAAAGGGCCCGCGTCTCGCCTTCCACGAGGATGAGGATGTTTCGACCGCCATCAAAGAGTTCATTGAGCAGGAAGGCATTCGCGTCCAGCTGAATGCAGAGTGCGTCCGACTGGAGCAACATGGCACAGAAGTAGCCATCGCCGTCGATTGTCAGGAACCTCCTTTAACTTTCGCGGGGTCGCACATACTGCTTGCAGTGGGCCGCCGGCCGAACACGGACGATCTTGGCCTGGAGCGCACCGGCATCGAAACGGACGCGCACGGGTACATCCAGGTAGACGACCAGCTTCGCACGAGTGTGAACGGCATCTGGGCGCTAGGGGATTGTAATGGCAAGGGCGCGTTCACGCACACTTCGTACAACGATTTTGAGATCGTCGCGGCCAATCTGCTCGATGACCATCCACGGCGTGTGAGCGACCGGATCTCGGCGTACGCACTTTACACAGATCCTCCGCTCGGCCGCGTAGGCCTGACGGAGAAGGCGGTTCGCGACTCCGGCAGGCGCGCTCTCATCGGCACTCGTCCGATGACCAAGGTCGGACGTGCGGTGGAAAAGGGCGAAACTGTCGGCTTCATGAAGATTCTTGTGGATGCGAACACGAAGCAGATCCTCGGAGCCTCCATTTTGGGGACCGGCGGCGACGAAGCCATTCATTGCATCTTGGACGTCATGTATGCGCGCGCGCCTTACACCACACTGCAGCGGGCAGTCCATATCCATCCCACAGTGTCCGAACTGATCCCCACGGTATTAGGAGATTTGAAACCTCTGAATTTTTGATTGGCAAGGAGAAGCTCTGTTCTGCCGGTTGGCCGTGCCGAATCATCCGTAACGCAGGCGTGCACCATCCACGACGCCGATGGCTACGATTGAACAAAATCCTCAGCTTTCTCAAGGCGAGACGGCCGCCATCGCGGCCTGCAGACGGTCAACATGACAACTGCCGCGCAAACATTTCCCAAAACGCTGCGCCCTCTTGAATGGCTACACAATTTTCTTCGCGAAGAGCTTGCGCCTTATTCCGGCAGAGGCCTTCTCGTTGCGCGCATGACCATTGCTGCAACCATCGTCATGGTTTTGGTCATGACGTTCCGCATTCCCTATGGCGCGTACGGCGCCGTGTATGCTCTCACTATCTCCCGGGAAAATCCGGATGCCACGCTCAAAGCAGTACGCATCATCCTCATTTCGTTCGCGGTCGCAGTTACAGATGTATTGATCGGAGCTATCTTCTTCTCCGGAGATCCGCCGCTGCGGGTGATCTGGGTGGCTGCCACGCTGTTCATCATGTTTTATGGGCTCAGCGCGCTGAGCAACTACACGGCAGCGGCGAGGTTCGGTTACCTGATCGTAATCACCATTCCCGTCTGGGACCAGTACATCTCCGCTGAGATAAAAGTCGAAGATACGCTATGGGCCGTGGGGGCCATCTCGCTCGCAAGTGTAATTACCGTCGTCGTCGAGCTTATCTTCCACAAACTCAATCCCTGGGACGATCTGATTGTCTCAATCGCCGACCGTCTCAAACAGGTCACCTCCCTGCTTCTCTCTTACGCGAACGGTGCCCCAGATGCCGCAAGCGAAAGACAGATTCAGCGGCTGAGCATGTTGGGCACCTCCCGTATGCGTCGGGACTTGCAGCGCTCAGGATATGCACCGCAATATGCGGAGAAGATGAGCACCGTTGTTGCCTATGTTGGAAGACTGGTCGATATCGCGGCAAATCTGGTGTATTTCGCCCCGCATATCCCAGATCGAGACTGCGATCGCCTTCGCAGGCTAATCGAAATCATTGAGGGCACCCGAACCGATCTGCAGAAGCAAAGAATCCCGCAGCAGGATCATCTCATCTCCGATGGCGATCTCGCACAGACAACTCCCTTCCTCAGCGAGATGGAACTGACCGTATCGCTCATCACAGAGGTGCTCCAAGGCGCGCAGCCATCAGGCGCTTTTCTACCACCATCTGCACCAGCTGAACCGCGCAAAGGTGTGTTTGCTCCTGACGCCTTCTCGAACATCCGCCACCTGCGGTTCGGTATGAAAGGCGGACTTGCCGCATTCATCTGCTACGCCGCCTATAACCTGATGGACTGGCCTGAAATCAGCACCGCCGTGACGACTTGCCTGCTTACCGCGCTGACGACGATCGGATCGTCCCGCCAAAAGCAGGTTCTGCGTTTCGGCGGAGCGCTCACCGGCGGCTCGATTGCCATAGCGTCGCAAATCTTCATTCTCCCTTCCCTCGACTCGATCGCCGGTTTTCTGCTACTCTTTCTTGCCGTCACCATCTTCGCTGCGTGGATCGCCACCTCCGGACCGCGCCTGTCCTACTTTGGAGTTCAGGTCGCCGTCGCCTTTTATCTGATCAATCTACAGGAATTTAAATTTCAAACTTCGCTTGCCGTTGCGCGGGACCGCGTGGTTGGAATCCTGCTCGGCCTGCTCGTGATGTGGCTGCTCTTCGACCAGCTCTGGAGCGCCTCGGCCGCCGTCGAGATGAAGCGATTCTTTGTTGCCAATATGTACCTCCTGGCCCACCTCACGAGAGAGCCACACTCCACAGATCTGAACGTCGCCGCTGCGAAAAGTTATGCTCTGCGCGAAAACATCAACCTAAACTTTGATCAGTTCCGACAGCATGCTGACGCCGTGATGATGGAGTTTGGTCCCGCCCGCGAGCGTGATTTGGCCCTTCGCGCCCAGCTCTTACAATGGCAGTATCAACTGCGGATGGTCTTCCTCACTCGAATTGCACTGCTCAAGTATCGATTGCATCTCCCGGGGTTCGAGTTACCGGCGCCAATTCAGGCTGCCGAGCAGGAATTCGACACTCAGCTGGCGAGAATCCTGGAAGCGTTGGCCGATCGGCTGCAGGGCGAGCCGTCTGCACCACAAGAAGGTTTCGACCAAGCATTTGACACACTTGAGGAGGTTGTGCAGGGGAGCCACCCAGCTGACCCATCCGAACAATTCACCTCTCAGCTGGGAACATTTCTGCTGCTTTCCCAGCGCGTCCACGGTCTTGTTCGTTCGCTTGACGAGGACATTGCCGAAAGCATGCGCGCTGACTAAAGAGCTCTTCCCCAGACGGGCAAGCGCATGCTTCGATCAAACGTGCGCCGACCTGTTGTTGTGCGATCGATTAGCGCGGAGCATCCCGGATATCGCTTCAAATCATCAAACTGGAAAACGGCGCGGCCGAGTAGATCGCTTTACGCGGAGGGGTCTCTTGCTGCACGAAGAAAGCATGCTCTGCTCGCGGTGCACTCGATTCTATCGCGCAAAGGTGGGAGATGCGGCGCGTTCCCAAGTCGACATATCGGCTTCAGCTGCATTCTGGCTTCACGTTTGATCAAGCCAGCGGCATCGCTGATTATCTGAAGGCGCTGGGCATCTCACACGTCTACAGTTCCCCGTATTTGCAGGCAGCTCCCGGCAGCATGCATGGTTATAACGTCGTCGACCACCTCAAGGTGAACGCAGAGCTGGGTGGCGACGAAGCTCACAGGCGCTTTTGCGAACGCCTGAACCATCTCGGCATGGGCCAAGTGCTGGACATCGTGCCGAATCACATGGCAACCGGTCCGCAGAATCAGTATTGGTGGGATGTTCTCGAAAACGGCCCGTCGAGCCGGTTTGCAACCTGGTTCGATATCGACTGGCATTCGGCCGAAGCAAAACTTTACAACAAGGTATTGATTCCGGTGCTGGGCGATCAATACGGCCGGATACTGAGCCAGAATCAGATCAAGATCGAGCAGGATTGCGACCGGTTTCAGATCCGCTATATGGATAACCTCTTTCCGCTCGCGCCGAGGTCGTTAACCATACCCCTGTCGAAGGCCGCCGAATACGCACACAATAATGCCACGCTCGAGTTCATCGCCGACAGTCTGGTGCGGTTGCCAACACCGGATTCACCCCACCAAGAAACCGTGCTCTCGCGGCATCGCGATAAAACCGTCATTTATGAGCTTTTGCGCCGGCTCTGCAGCGAGCACACTGAGGTATCGGAGGCTATCGCGCAAGCAGTAGATGAATTGAATCGGGATCTCGACGCCCTCGATGACTTTCTTAATCTTCAACACTACCGCCTGGCTTATTGGCGCACTGCTGATCAGGATCTGGCGTACCGCCGCTTCTTCGATGTCAACACGCTGATCGGGCTTCGCGTAGAGCGTCTCCATGTCTTCGAAGCCATACACCGCAGGGTCTTCGACTGGCTTCAGAACGGAGTTGTCGATGGTGTGCGCGTCGATCATCCAGATGGCCTGCGGGATCCGCAGCAGTATTTTGAACGTGTCCGCGAACGCGCGCCAAACGTGTGGATCGTTGGCGAGAAGATCCTGCAACCGGAAGAGGTCCTGCGAGAGACGTGGCCAATTGACGGAACCACCGGATACGACTTCCTCAACGTGTGCAATCGTTTGCTGGTACACGACGAAGGGCTGAAAGACCTTACGGACATTTATGCGTCATTCACTTGCGAGTCCATCGATTTCGGCTCCATCACGCACGAGAAGAAGTTAAACGTTGAGCATGAAGCGCTGGGCAGCGACGTCAATCGCCTGGCAAGCCTCTTCGTGGAGATTTGCGAAAATCACCGTGACCGGCGTGATTATACGCGCGCCGAAATCCGAAGAGCGATTCGCGAAGTATCCGCGTACTTCTCTGTTTATAGGACCTACGTCGTTCCAGAGCGCGACCAGATCACCGATGAGGACCGAAAGGTGATCGACAACGCAGTTGCACAGGCCAAAGCGAGCCGCACTGACCTCGATACCGGCCTGATGGACTTCATCGCAGATGTGCTCGCTCTGCGTACACGCGGCGGTCTGGAAACCGAATTTCTGCTGCGCTTCCAGCAGTTTACTTCTCCAGTGATGGCCAAAGGTGTGGAAGATACAGCGCTCTACTGTTTTAACCGTATGATCGGCCTGAACGAAGTTGGCGGGGCTCCCGACTGCGGCGGTCTTACCATTGATGAATTTCATGACTACTGCGCGAAGATGCAGGCCTCGCATCCGGAGACGATGAACACGCTCTCAACGCATGACACCAAACGCTCTGATGATGTGCGCGCACGGCTTGCCGTTCTTACTGAGATCCCTGGACGATGGAAGACAATGCTCATTCGTTGGTCGCGCAAAAACGCGCAGTTCAAGACGGGCAAATACCCTGATCCTAATACGGAGTATTTTGTTTACCAGACACTGATCGGCGCATGGCCCATCAGCCCGGAGCGACTAGCCGCTTATATGGAAAAAGCGACGCGCGAAGCGAAACAGCGAACCAGTTGGACGGCACCCAACCAGGAATTCGAAGATGCGTTGAAGCAGTTCATCGAGCGGTTGATGACTTCAGAGGAGTTCACCGGCGAACTCCAAAGCTTTGTCGACCAGATTGCGCCCGCCGGACGCATCAACAGCCTTGCGCAAACTCTCATCAAATACACTGCACCAGGTGTACCGGATACATATCAGGGCGGCGAACTGTGGAACCTGCACCTCGTCGATCCCGACAATAGGGCTCCAGTGGATTACACGCTCCGCAGATCATTGCTCGCCGAGCTGGAAAGAGGTCTCGCTGTTGAAGAGATCCTGCGCCAGGCCGACAGCGGATTGCCGAAACTCTGGGTCACTTACAAGGCACTGCACCTGCGCAACGACAAGCTGGAGTGGTTTGGCCCGGCCGCTAT
>JASHVE010000410.1 GCA_030039675.1 Acidobacteriaceae bacterium
AATGCCCAGGCATTGCCGATGTGTTCCGGATTCCGAAGCTGGGCGCTTCGTTTTATCTGGCGCAGGTGGATTCCGCAGTGCGGCCAGTCATTGAGCCCAATTTCTACTGGGACTTTGGGCCGCAAACGCCGTCTGGGCCGGGCGAGCACGTTGCGATCTTCTCGAATTGCGAACGGCTGGAGGTTTTTATCGACGGCAAGCCGCACGCGACTCCGCATCCGGACCACGCCGGGTTTCCAAATCTCAAATATCCGCCGTTCTTCGTCGATCTGCAGCTCGATGGTTCTGCGCATCCAGAGTTGCGGATTGACGGTTATGCGGGCGACAAATGTGTGCTGTCGAGGTCGTTTTCTTCCGATCCTTCTGCTGACCGGCTCTTGCTGCACGTGGAAGATACGGAGCTCGCGAGTGACGGATCAGATGCGACGCGGCTCAGGTTTGCGGCTGTGGACAGGTATGGCGCGCAGCGGCCGTTTGCTAGCGGTGAAGTTTCGCTCAAGCTGGATGGGCCGGGCGTGATTGTGGGCGACAACCCATTCGCGTTGGGAGACAATGGCGGCGCCGGTGCGGTATACATTCGCACGCTCGCCGGGCGCGCAGGCAAAATCCGCGTGGAAGCGCGACACGCAAGGCTGGGCAGTGCAATGGCAGAGATCGACATTCGCGCGTAAAGACTCCTCTCTACTGCATGGCTGCTGCGGCGATTAGCGCATCGAGTGCGGAGGTCTGCCGCGTAGCGTCAGATGAGTCGAAGGGGCCTTGCCAAAGCGCGCCGAATTGCGAACCGGTGCTTTGATCGTTGGCGAGAATGCTGTTTGCGTTGGCTTCGGCAAAAATCTTGTACTGAGAATTGGGAGCCGCGGCGTAGAGCGCCAGCAGATTGCGCAGGAAAATTCCCTTGAACTGCGGAGCATCGCCTCCAGAGACTGATTTCTCAATCAGGATGCCGCTGCTATTTGTAAGGTTGGCAATAGCGGCGTTGGCGATCGCTTCGGCCTGTGGTAGCAGCGTCGGGTCCTGATCGGCTTTGTAAAGTTCCACAAGCCCGCTGAGGATTACACCCTGGTTATAGGTCCAGGTATTTGCACCATTGTTCGTGCAGGCGTTGGGATTGCTCGAAGTGAGCCCGTCGTTGACGAGATTCTGAGCGTTAATCATGCCGGTGCTCTTGAACCACGTCCACTCCCGCTGCGCCCATTTCAGATAGCCGGCAGAGGCGCTTCCTGTTGTGCGGTTCGCCAATTTCGCAGCGATGGCGAGAAATAATTCGTTCGGGATGGCATTTTTGTAGGCCTTCGACGTGTTCCACCACACGCCGCCGCCGCAGGTTGTGGTGTCCCATCCGCCGGTCATCGTTGTGAAGATGGTTTCGGCCATGGAAAGATACGATGCGTTGCCGGTGAGATCGTAGGCGTCGATCCAGGCAAGGGCCCACCAGCCATCATCATCGTAAAATTTGTTTACGAAATTCGTGTGCGCCTTCTGGGCCACGATGAATGTGTTCGCGAGAGCGGAATTGTACGTCGTGCTGCGGGAGACCCGTTCGTAGTCTGCCAGCACGGTGATTGAGTTGGCGGCGTTCCACCAGCCTGTCGGGGCCGTGTAGAGTCCTGTGGTTGGGGAGTACCACTGCTGCAGGGCCTTCACGCCGAAAGCGGCTTGCTGCAGATAATTGGACACGCCGGGTGCGGAACTGGACGATGTTTTGACGCTGCTCGCAATGCACCCGGAAGGAACCAAAGCGAAGAGGCAGAGCGTGAGAATCGAAATCGTGACGCGGCAGGCTTTCATCAGATCCTTCTCTTGACTGGCGCAGGTAGCTAGCTGCGAGATCGGTCTCTCCAATTAGAATAATTCAACTCTTCTCAGAGGCGTCCTGGTCCGCTGTATAGAAGGATGGTCTCTGAGCCGGTCTCCTGTGCACTACCATAGATTGAATGGGCGCTCTGCTCGAGATTCGCGATTTGCAGATTCGCTTTGGCGCGGCGGAGGCGGTGCGAGGCATCGATCTGCACGTGGAAGAAGGCGAAGTGCTGGGACTGGTCGGTGAGTCAGGATCGGGCAAGAGCGCTACGGCGTTGTCGATTCTTGGATTGCTGGGACCTGCCGCGAGCGTGACGGGGCAGATTCTATGGTGCGGCGCGAACGGCGAAGTGGATCTGGCCACGCTGCCTGCTTCAGCGCTGCGGCAAATTCGGGGCCGCGAGATCGCGATGATCTTTCAGGAGCCGATGACAGCGCTGAATCCTGTGATGTCAATTGGGCGGCAGGTGGCCGAATGCGGTACGGCACACACATCTTCCTGGACAGGCAAAGAGGCCAAGCGTAAGGCAATCGCTGCGCTCGAGGCGGTCGCGATTCCCGACGCAGCGCAGCGATACGGCGATTATCCACACCAGTTCTCGGGTGGGCAGAGGCAACGCATTTTGATCGCGATGGCGTTGATTAACCGCCCGCGTTTGCTGATTGCCGACGAGCCGACCACGGCGCTCGACGTGACGGTGCAGGCGCAGATTCTGGCACTGCTCGCGGAGCTTCAACGCGAATATGGACTGGCGATGCTGTTCATCTCGCACGATCTTGCTGTGGTAGGGCAAGTGGCGAGCCGCGTGGCCGTGACGCGCAAAGGCGTAATCGTGGAAACCGGCGCTGTACGCGGCGTGCTCACGCGACCGCAGCATGAATACACGCGCAGCCTGCTGGCTGCCGTACCCACACTGCGCACGGACCGCGAAACGCCCTTGGCGACGATTCGCTAGAGAGCGCGCAAAAGGCATGCTCGCCGCGCATAGATTTCTAGACGCGGCGAGGATTTAGTACTGAGCTACTCGGCGGCAGCTTCCTGCACCGCAGGCTCAGCAGCTTCGGGCTCTTGGGCGGCTTCGCCCTGGACCCTTACGCGCACACGGGCGTTGACTTCACGGTGCAGGCGAATGGCCACTGTATAGTCGCCGAGGCTCTTGAGCGGCTCGCTGAGCTGGATCTTGCGGCGATCGACCTCAAAGCCATGGGTAGCCAACTCGGCCGCGATGTCGGCCGAGGTGACGGAGCCAAAGAGATGGCCCTGCTCGCCCGCTTTGCGGGTAAAGCTGAGCACGACCGGCTCGAGCTTGGTGACCAGCACTTCGGCCTGTGCCTTCTCGCTGGCGGAGCGGCGTTCGGCAGCGGCCTTCATCTGCTCGATGACGGCCTTGTTCGCCTCAGTGGCCTGCATGGCGAGCTTGCGCGGCAACAGATAGTTGCGGCCGTAGCCGTCTGCCACCTTCACGACTTCACCGCGAAGGCCCAGGTTGGCCACGTCTTCCTTCAAAATAACTTCCATGGTGATTCTCCAAATGTTTAGCGCCGCGCCAGGAGCACATGGCCCCGCCCGTTTTGTTCGGGCCGCGGTGGTTCCATCTTGAGCGGACACTTCCTCAGGGGTGCAAGCCCTGCCAGTTGCGCCTGCGTCATCGTACGGGTCCAGAGCCCGTACGTTCGCAATCGCAAGTTAGTGCCGCGTTGCGAACGGGAGCAGAGCGATGTTCCGGGCCTGCTTGATCGCACGGGTCAGGCGGCGCTGGTGCGTGGTGCAAACGCCGGTGAGCCGCCGGGGCACAATCTTGCCGCGCTCGGCCACAAACTGCTGTAGCAGCCGCACGTCGCGATACGGAATCGCATCGATCTTTTCCGTGCAGAACTTGCACACCTTCTTGCGGCGGAAAAACTTGCCGCGGCCGCCGGGACCGCCGCCGGGCCGGGGGCCTCCGGCCCGGGGACCCGCGCCCGGACCGGACGCTGCTTGTTGACTTCCTGAAGCGCCCGATTCCGGCGCCTTTGCGTGTGTTTCGTCAGCCATATGTTTCCTCTTTGCTCGTTCCAGTCCCACGATGCGTCAACAGGCGCAGAGGGACGATGATCTCTTGCCGTCTCACAACCGATGGGACGGCCTGTCTTCCGAATCGACCGGTTTACGCGCTCGCCTGGGCGGGTTCGCTCACTTCGGCCGGGGCCGCAGCTTCCTGCGCCGCGGGCTCCGTGCTTACCTTGCGGCGGGTGCCGCGCAGGGCCTTCAATTTGGCAAGGCGCTTCTCTTCCTCATCCATGCGTACGGTGATGAACTTAATCACCGGCTCGGTTACACGCAGCCGGCGCTCGAGCTCCAGCACCACCGGGCCGCCGGCCTCAATCGTGAGTAGCACGTAGTTGCCATCGGCAAACTTCCGCACCAGGTAAGCCAGCTTGCGGCGTCCCATCTTCTCGACCGACTTGACCACACCACCGCCATTGGTGACGGTCGAGGTAAAGCCGGTGATCAGCTTGTCGACATCTTCTTCGGCCATATCGGGCCGGACGATGAACATCACTTCATACAAACGCGACATCAGCATTCCTTTTCCGCCGGAGCGAACTTCTCCTCCAGCACCCAACTCTAAATTCCGTTTAGGGTTCGCGAGATCTGTTCCCCATTCCCTGATCCCTATTCTTTCCGGTTGAACTCATTCATCGCCGGTCCCGGACCTTCCTGGATGATGCGCCGCGTGGCCGTCGCCACCTTGTCCAGCACCTCGTCCAGAACGGTCAGGTCCGCTTTGCGCATCGGCGACAGCAGGTAATCCTTGCCCGGGCGCTTTCCACCAGCAGCTATTACCTCCGCTGGGAGGTTGAGCCCAACTCCAATGCGCAGGCGCAGCCACTCCTGCATTCCCAGAGCCTGCGTTACGCTGCGGGCTCCGTTGTGCCCAGCCGGCGAACCGCGTTCCCTGATCTTGAAGGTTCCCAGCATCAGATCAAGCTCGTCGTAGATCACGAGCAGATCCTTGGCTGGGTCCGCATCAAACTCGCGAATCAGAGCGGCTACCGCAACGCCGCTCAGATTCATGAAAGTCTCCGGCTTGGCCAGGACCACCGCGCGCCCTGCGATACGGCAGGTTGCAGTGACTGCCCGGCAGCGCCGGTTCTGGACCACAACACCCTCCTGTTGGGCGATGCGGTCAATTGCCATGAACCCTGCGTTATGCGGGGTCCAAAGATAGTCCGGACCGGGATTGCCAAGCCCCACCACCAGGAAAGGGCTTTGCACGATCCCTCCGGGCGATTTCGGCTCGCCGGAGCGGCCCGTCTCATTTTCGCCGGACAAGGCTTACTTCTTTGCCTCAGGCTTCTTGCCACCCGCAGCCGCAGCCTCAGCTTCAGCCGGCTTGCCCTTCTTGGCCACTTCCGGTTCAGCCGCAGCTGGAGCCGCAGCACCTTCAACCGCGCCTTCAGCCGCCGGCGCCACTTCCTCACGGATCGATACCACGTGGGCTACCGTGGCATCTTCGGCATCCAGATACTCGATCTTGTCCGAGTGGGGCAGATCGCTGACGCGCAGCACGCCATGCAGCCCCAGCCCGGTCACGTCTAAGTCGATGTGGCTGGGAATGTCGGCCGGCAGGCACTCGATCTCAACTTCGCGCAGCACCTGGTCGAGAATCCCGCCTTCGGCTTTCACGCCCACCGGCACACCCATCAGCTTGATGGGCACGCTGACGCGCAGCAGCTTGTCGAGTGCGATGCGCTTCAGGTCGATGTGGATCAGCTGATCCTTGATCGGCTCGCGCTGCCAATCGACGATCATGGCTTTGGCTGTTGTCTGTCCGGCGACCTCAATATCGAAGATGGTGTTGTGGCCCGTCTCGGAATAAAGAATCCGCGAGATCTGCTTTGGCTCAACTTCAATGGCCACGGGATCGTGTCCGGGACCATACAAAACAGCAGGAATCTTGCCCGCTGCCCGCACGCGGCGCGCGGCATTCTTGTTGAATTTGCCCGCACGGGGCTTGGCTACGACAACTTCTGGCATTGCGTTCTCTCGTTTCCTTAGATTCGGGCACGGTAAAGACAGCCTTCAGCCGTCAGCTATCAGCGTTCAGCTGATGGCGGTGCTGCGAACTGTGTTGCTCCGCTCCCTTTGTTGGGTCAGCCAATGGCTGACAATTCTTAGTTCATAGTTCTCAGTTTTCAGGTCCGTTCACTTTTCGGTTTGCACCAGTTGCTGCGAACTGTGAACTGTCCACTGCGAACTCAGTTAAACAGCGTGCTTACGCTGGTCTCCATGTGAATGCTCTCAATGGCCGCACCTAGCAGGCCGGCGATGGAGAGCACCTTAATCTTCGACAACTTCTGCGCCGGTTCGCGTAGAGGAATCGTGTCAGTTACAACCAATTGCTCCAGCCGCGAGGCGGCGATGCGATCGACCGCCGGCCCAGACAGAACAGCGTGACTGGCGCAGGCGTGCACCGATGCTGCGCCTGCGTCGAGTAGCGCGTCTACCGTTTTCACGAGCGTTCCGGCCGTATCGATAATGTCGTCGATGATGAGGCAGGTCTTGCCCTTCACGTCGCCGACCACATTCATGACCTCGGCCACATTCATGTCGGTGCGGCGCTTGTCCACAATGGCCAGCGGTGCGCCGACTTTCTGCGCGAAGAACCGTGCCCGCTCCACGCCGCCCGGATCGGGCGAGATGACCATCAAATTGGGCAGGTTCAGCTCGCGGAAGTAGCTCACCAGCACGGGGCTGGCGTAGAGGTGATCGACAGGAATATTGAAGAAACCCTGAATCTGCGCCGCATGCAGATCGACGAAGAGAGCGCGGTTGGCGCCGGCCGTAGTGAGCAGGTCGGCGATGAGCTTGGCGCTGATGGCCACGCGCGGACGGTCCTTGCGATCCTGGCGGGCGTAGCCATAGTAGGGCATCACCACCGTGATCCTCGCCGCCGAGGCCCGCTTGAGCGCATCGATCATCACTAATAACTCCACCAGGTGCTGGTCCACCGGATAGCAGGTGGGCTGCACCACAAATACATCCACCCCGCGCACGTTCTCGAGCAGCTGAAAGAAGACCTCGCCGTCCGCAAAGCGCTGCAGTTTGGTCTCGCCGACTTTGACGCCGATGTGCTCGCCGATCTTGCGGGCAAGCTCTGGGTTAGCCGTTCCGGAAAAAAGCCTGAAGCGTTTGTCTTCGCTCAGATTGCGGCTCCGCTTGCGTTCGGTCACCGGTTTGGCGTCCTTTGCTTTGGCGGCGTCCTGTACCGGCTCCTTTGGCGCCGGCTCGCTACCCTTCGGCTTGTCTTCGTCCATTACCAGGGTTTCCATTTCCATGTTGAAAAGCACCTCCATGCTGGTTGGCTATGGCTGCTATCTGATGTTTCCGTACACCTGTGAAACCTTGGCTGGGCGACTAGGATTCGAACCTAGATAAGTGCCTCCAAAGGGCACTGTCCTACCATTGAACGATCGCCCAGTGATTAAACCGCGTCTTATCCACGCTCTCGATTCTTTGGGCCCCGTCGCGGCCCGCTTCTGGCCGCGATGGGCAGAAAGGGCACTGTCCTACCATTGAACGATCGCCCAACTTCAGCAACCGTCCGCGAGTCTCTCGTGCGGAACAGTCCACTGTCAACGTCCTTTCACAAAAGCATCTCGCGCCAGTAAACGGTGCGTGGCAAAGTCTTTGTAAGTTGACTTTGCACGCCGGCCGACTGCAAACGTGCGCAGGCTGCTTCCGCATCTCCGCGGGTCTGGTACAACCCGAAGAGCGCTGAACCGGACCCCGACAGCGACGCGTAGAGAGCTGCCTCCGGTGTGCCGGTTCCGAAAAGAATGCGCTTGATTTCGCGAAGGGAGGGATGCTGGGCGAAGACGACCCGTTCGAAGTCGTTCTCAATCCAGCTCATGATCCCGGTGCGGACAAGCGCGAACCCTTGTGGTCCGGCCAGGTCGTCTCCCGTGGAAACGACACCGGAGGAGCCCGTCTGCTGTGTGCCTGCAAAGGCGCTGGCGTAGGCGCGGCTCAACATCTTTAGTTTATCGGTACTTGCCTCGGCGGTCAAACCTTCAGCGGCGCATAGCGCGTCCCAGTCCCTGAAGGCCTGCGGCGTGGAGACGCCGGTCTCCGGCAGGGCAACCACGCACCAGATAGACTCAAGATCCGGCAGGGGATAGACCTCCTGCCCGCGGTCGAGGCCGAGGACGGTGCCGCCGATCAGAAATAATGGGACATCGGAGCCGACCTGCGCGGCAACCTCAAGTCGCCTTGCCCTCCAGTCACGCTGCTGGGCGCCCCATCCTTCGGGTGCTTTCCGCCCGAAGGTTGAGAAAGCATGATCTTTGCCTACGATTCCCAGCTCCGGTTCGAGCCCCACCAGCGCCGCAACCGCATTGGCCGAGCCCGCGCCCAGACCGCCTTGGACCGGCAGCCGCTTTTCGATGTGGACTTCAACTTCGGCTGTAACCCCAAGCTTCTCCAAAGCCAGAAAAACCATCTTCCACGCGGTGTTGCGTTGGTCGGTGGGCACGCGGGGATCATTCGAGGTGAGGCTGAGCGCAGTTGCTCGTGCGGGCCGGGCCGAAACGGTGACTGTGTCGTGCAATTCAAGCGTCTGGTAAACCGTCACCAGCGCGTGGAAGCCGTCAGGCCGGGGCGCGCCAATGCCGAGGCCGAGATTGATCTTGGCGTGCGAACGGACTGCGGTGGGCATACAGATTGATTGTAAAAGGCGCAATGTACGCAAAATTACCCAGGAGTTGTCGGCCCGCGGAAGACGCGCCTCACAGGAGCGGAACCAAAGGCGCGGACTTTGCGTAGATCCCTTTGAAGAGTGCGGGAGTCTGTATGCATTT
>JASHVE010000028.1 GCA_030039675.1 Acidobacteriaceae bacterium
GCCAATCGGCGATCTGTAATTCAATGATCCGGTCAAACAGGTACAATGCCAGACCGCTGATATCTAACCAGCGCAGCAAATGCCTCCACTCTCTTGTCGATAAGTCCCGAAGGAGCGAACATGATTCAGGCAGGGGATCGAGAAAGACCAACAGCGCCGCTTGCCGCGCGGCTTCGTCGCTGCGCTGCCGCTTTAGCGCGGTGTCCCAAGCCTGTACAGGTTCGTAGCCGCCTGCTTTCCCGGCTCTCAACAGGGCAAAGGTCTGGTTCACAGCAGACGGTGCGGCCGAGATGTGCGTCTCAGCCGTGGACAAGAATGTTCTGCCGTAAGAAGGCTGCAATCGCCATCACCCCATCTTCCGCGTTCACGCTCGCAGGCTGATCTTAGCCTCACGGAAATTTGCAATGAGATTGTCAGACGAGTGTCAGGTAATTGTCACTTCTTTGCCATGCAGCGCTTGCTCTGCCGCCGGCAGATAATTCGTGTGTAGCGCCGCTCGGCAGGCTTTCTGGAACGTCCAAAATGACAATCGAATGACAAGGAAGAGACTGCAGAAAAACACTTCGGCCCGCTCGAATTGCTATGGTGACATACATGCAAGACCGCGGCCACATGTTTTATTCCTTCCGTTGACCTGCCTCACGAAGATCGGGCTTCAGTGAAGTCCATAACGCGTTGGAAGATGCCGGGTCAGTTGGGAATCGGCTGTGTGTCGCAATTCCAGTGTAGGGGATGAAGCAAATGAAGTCCTTCTGTGAATTCCAAGCGAGCGAGCTCTCTTCGCACTCTTTGCAGGACGAAATCAGCTCGCGGGGCTACGTGCTGGTTCGGGAATTGCTACCGCAAGATGACCTCAGGCATTTGCTTCGCGAGGTTACGCAGATACTCTCAGATGCGGGATGGCTTCTGCCGGGCCATGACCCGCTCGAACGCGTGGCGAATGTCAACGCTGCTTGCGGCGATCCTGATCCTGGTTTTAAACGGACTTATCAGGAGGTGTTCAACCTTGAAGCATTTCACGCTCTGCCCCATCATCCTGCGCTGCAAAGGATCATGAGCATGCTCGTAGGCGAACGGCTCCTCATCCATCCCAAGCCGATCGGCCGGTTGATCTTCCCTCATTGCGAACGCCTCACCGTTCATGCGCATCAGGACTATCGATTCATGGGTGGAGACCCGGAGTGCTTTACCGTATGGATTCCTCTGCACGACTGCCCCGTTGATATTGGGCCGTTGCAGATCGTGGAGGGCTCGCATCGCCTTGGCTATCAAAGGCACGAAGATGAGAATCTTCACGTTCCGGAGATTCCGACAGAAGCTGTTGCGGGCGGCGAATGGGTTGGAGGCGAAATCAACGCGGGCGACGTGCTCATCTTCCACAGCCTGACGGTCCACGCGGCGTCTCCCAACCTGTCGAAACAACTCCGCATTTCGCTCGACTGCCGCTTTCAGGACTACAAGAGAGTTCTGAATCCGTCGAACCTCGCTTTCGCCGGGGAATCCGGTAAATCCTGGGAGAAGACCTATGCCGGCTGGCACTCGGATGCTTTGAAGTATTACTGGAAGAAACTGCCTCTGGAATTCCAACCTTCCAAATCTGAGCTGGAATATCTCGCCATGACCGCTGAACCCTCCTCGGCGCGGGCACGATACACGAGGATTCTGAGTCAATTAAGTTGACAGAATAGATGCTCGGTAGAAGGTCAATCAATTTGAGTGACAAAGCCTGGGCACCAGTCAATTCTTGTTGAGCCTGCAGCGGCGCGCACGCTTCATATGCGTGAACCATCTCGTTTGCTTCCACACGATCGCGTATTCCGAGCGGACCGAAGGCGGATGCGCTGTTTGCAGAAAGCGGTTTGAACCACTGCGGTGCCTTCTCGATATAGACAGCGCTCGCGCGCCATGCGATAGCGGATTAATTCCGCCACGGTGATCATTTTCAGTTCATGCTCGCTGCAAAACTCGATAAGATCCGGCACGCGCCCCATGGTTCCATCGTCGTTCATGATTTCGCAGATTACGCCTGCCGGCGTGAGACCAGCCAGGCGCGCCAGGTCCACCGAGGCTTCCGTCTGGCCTGCTCGCACCAAGACTCCACCATGCCGTGCGCGCAGAGGAAAGATGTGACCAGGGCGGCCTAAATCCGAGGGGCGAGTCGTCGGATCAATTGCACAGAGGATTGTTTCGGCGCGATCATACGCCGAGATTCCGGTCGTTACGCCGCGCCCCAGCGCATCGATTGACTCGGTGAATGCCGTGCCGAATCGCGCGGTGTTCTGCGCGCTCATCTGCTTGAGGTCAAGGTAGTCGAGGCGCTCCGGAGTCATCGCAAGGCAGATGAGCCCGCGGCCGTATCTGGCCATGAAGTTCACTGCTTCGGGAGTGATCTTGTCGGCAGCGATAGTTAAGTCACCCTCATTCTCGCGATCTTCATCGTCGACCACTACCACCATCCGTCCGGCGCGAATCTCTTCGATCGCAGTCTCGACATCTGCAAAGGGGGAGTTCGGGCTCATGGAAGGGCCTCATTTCCGGAAACATGAATTGTCCGCGATGCATGGTGATTGCCCGCAAGCAACGGATAATCGCACTCTAGCTTCGGGCGTTAAAGGAGTTGTCAGCGCGCCGTCATTCGATTGTCAGGAACTCAAGAAAGCGCGCCGCGCAAAACGTTGGCAGGCCGCAATGACAATTCTCTGACATTGCGGCGACGCACTGCTGACAACTTGCCGGAACTCTGCGATTAGCGTTGTATCGTGACGAGCCGAAGATCCAGGCGCGCGACTGGCGGTGTGTGAGTGGACAACCGTGCTCGGTTTGACGGAAAGCTTCACGTAGCAATCGGGCTTCTACGGGTACGGCAGAGAATTACATTTGTGTGGCTGACCGTAGCGCGGGTCGTTGTCGGCCTCTGCGACCTTTCGGTGGCAGCAGCGATGTATCTGTTGTTCCTGCTGCTGCAGGGCCGCCCGCCGACACATGCTTTTCACTGGTTGCCCAGGACCACGCTATCGATAGCGGTATTGACCGCAGTCCTGGTTGCTCTTAGAGCGCTTACTGACCTGTATTCGGCGCGAACTGTGTTTCGCGAGATACAGAGCCTCCACAAGGATCTCCTTCTCCGGTTGACGGGGGGCTACAGCCAGATGGACTGGCTGCGGTTTGTCAGAAACAATCGCAGTGAACTCTCTGGCCACGCCGCTCATACAACGCGAGAAGCGGCCGATTTCTATCATCGCTGCGTCGAGATGGCGGCGGACGTTGTCATCGTGGCGATCATGGCGGCTGCGCTGGTGTATCAAAGTCCGGCCGCGGCTTTCGGATTCGGTTGCGCGCTCGCCGCATTCTACGGTATGCATCGATGGCTGATCCGCAACAAGCTGCAGGAGGCCGCGGCGCATCGTGAGCAGTTGCTGCGGATGCTCCAGCGGGACCTTGCGGACATGCTTTCCTCTGGGAAAGAGATTCGTACCTATGGCAATTATGGCTTTTTTCAGGCCCGCATCGGCCGGCACGCGGAGCGCATAGCCGCCAGCAGCCTGCGCACGGTCTTTCTGCCCCAGATGACAAGGATCGTCGCCGATCAAGGTGCGGTGCTGCTTTTCCTGGGCATGATTGTTGCGGTTCAACTGCGGCAAGGAGACGCGCGGCAGTTGTTGTCATTGCTGGCGTTTTACTTCGTGCTGTCACGGCGCCTGCTTCCTCTTATCAGCCAGATCGCACTGATCGCGGGGCAGATGGAGGGTTCCTATGAAAATGTGAAGATCGTGGCTGCGGAGCTGGACGAATGCCGCAAATATTGCGTAACGCCACTGCCCGCCCAGAGTCCAGCGCCGGGCATTGCGGTGGAGTTAGCTCATGTGAGCTTTTCGTTTGGTCGAGGCGCGCGCGTTTTGCGGGATGTCAGCGTTTGCCTCCGTAAGGGTGAGACGGCGGTGCTTTATGGGGCGTCGGGAGCCGGCAAAAGTTCATTGCTGAACGTGATCGCTGGAATCGTACAGCCTGAAGCTGGAGTTGTCCGAGTCGATCGAACGGGAATCGCGTATGTACCCCAGGAGATCCAACTCCTCGACGATACGATACGAAGCAATCTGCTCTTTGGCCTAGCGGATGCGACCGATAGTGAGCTGACGAAGGCCCTCGCTCTTGCAAAGCTGGACGCATTTGTCGCCGCGCAGCCGCAGGGTCTGGAGACGAGAGTGGGCGATAACGGAGTGCTGTTTTCAGGGGGACAAAGGCAGCGGTTGGGCTTGGCGCGGGCTATTTTGCGCGGAGGCGAGTTGCTGCTTTTGGATGAGGCCACCTCCGCGCTCGATGCAGAGAATGAGCGGCAAGTCTTCGAAAACCTGAGCGCGTCGGGACGAACGGCGCTCCTGGTGACTCATCGGCTGCAGACGCACCAGTTTGTGCATCGTGTGTTCCGGCTTCAAGAAGGTTTCCTGATCGAAGAACCAGCGTCGCGACGCCCCAGACAACCGTCCGGGGAAGCCGTCCGTCTTCGAGTGTAGGATGCCTTGGTAGGCGGATAACCCGGCAGGCCGATGGGCGGCGAAGATTATTGCGCCCCGCCCTTCCAGGCCGGGAAGAGGAAGCGATAGACGATGCCCGTCTCCCAGATGTTGACGTTGCCTGACGAAGAGAATTGCCGGGAGTAGCTGGTCAGAATTCTCGTGTTATGCGGCAGGTTATAGTCGATTCCGAAATCGGCGCGCTGTGTATTCACCAAAGGCAGGCCGTCACTTACAACCGTGTCTCTGCGAAAGGTCTGCTGCATGCGGAAGACAGGCTCGAACCGGCCTAGCCAGCTGTCGGGTCCGCCAAATGCTTGCATTCGGTAGTCGGCTTCAATCCAGTAGCCTTGCGCATGATGGCCGCGGGCAAACTCGGAGCGCAGACGAAATCCAGTATCTTTGGGTTCCCACCAGACGTGTGCGCCGTAGAAATTCTCACGCGTGTTCTGCAGAAGACGGTCATAGGAGAGACCAATCTCGAGTCGGCTCTGCGGTAGGTAGAGACTTGCGCGGCCGCCTGAAGAGCGCTTGGAGTTGAACTGCATGTTGCCGCTCCGCGCGGAAAACCAGGCGTTGTAATTAATGGAGTATTTGTTGGTGGAAGCAGCCGATCCGCTCAGCATGCCGCCAACGCCTGTGCCGGAAGACATTGTGCCGAGACTCGCAATCAGCGGTCCATCCTGGAAGTTACCGATCCAGATGGGCGACAGACGGTCATTGTAGGTATTGAAGGGGAGCAGGAAACTTCCGCCAACCACCGTGAGATGCGGCGTGGCGATATAGTCGCCTTGCAGGTAGATAAAACTCGCCACATGAAAGGTGGTATAGCCGTTGCTGCCGGGCGTGAAGCCCTCAAGCAGAATGCCCCGCGATTCGATGAGAAAGTGATTCGTGATCGGTGCGGCGATCAGCGGCTCGATATGGGGTTCGTATGTCGTATTGCCGCCATTCGTGCTTGTGAAGAAACCAACACCGCCCGACAGCAGCGGTATGTCTTGCGCTCCGCAGACAGCAGAGGAGGCAAGAAAGATGACCATGGCTAGCCAGGTCAGGTGAGACGGAGGAGAGCAGAAACTCAGACGTTGCATAGCAGCCACGATAGCGGCGGGTAGTCTGCGATGTGTCTCCCGATCGTCTGCTCATTGTCAATTGATTGTCATTTCCAGGCTGCATCGCGCTAACTCCACGTAAGTCTTCGCGTTCCAAGTCGCCCTATTGGCACATTGCGTGTCAGCTCGGGCCACGCTGTCATCAAAAGGTCAAAAGGCTGACGGACCGTTGGCAATTGAATCAGCGACGATATGCCGACGAGGGCAAAGTGCTCTGATCCCGCAGCGCACTTCATCGCGGAAAAACCAGTCACGTCTCGCAGTCGGACCGATGCAGGAATCGCGGCCGCAACCTGGGTTGAAGCTGCTGCAGAAGGGGACTCCTGCTTTGCCGTTGCCATGACCAGTGGCCTGAAACGAAAATGCGATAAGCTGGTAAACAAGCGATAGCTTCCCAGCCGCGGAGGGATGGGTGAGCGGTTGATACCGGCGGTCTTGAAAACCGTTGTGCCTGAAAGGGTACCGGGGGTTCGAATCCCTCTCCCTCCGCCATAGAGTCTTTAGAATCAACAATTTGTAGAGAAAACTCCAACTTCTCGTGGATTCTGGGCCGAATTTGCAACTCTTGATCCGCGAAAGGGCACCAGAGAACTCTCTCCTTCGCGCGAAACCCCTCCTGGATCTGCCCAATTCTCTCGCGGGGAACTCCGCAGTGCCCTTTCTTCCCCCCGAGGAACACCGAATCTAAGACGAGACCGCCACAACGGAGGAAAACTTCGGGTTGTGTGAGTCTTTCCTGACGCGAACAATGTGTACTAGATGACGTGCGCTGATGATAGGCGCGATGGGCGTTTCGCAGGACCAATTCTGAGCGCATGTGTGGAGACGCAAAGCGAGTTCTTCTGTCAGAATCAAGCATTCTGGACTAAGGAACCTCTGAAAAACGCCGAGTTATAAAGGCCAGTGTCGGGAATTTCACTCGTGGGATCAAATATCAGCGTTTTTGGGGTGATTTTGTTGCTCGTCTTGTCTGCTGGAGGCCTTGCGCGCCACCGGCAGACACACTACGCCCCCTGGAGGGTCGGGCGTTGGTTGATTCTGTGCAGCCGTTTGCGGTTCTGATACACGTTGATGGCCGCAAACGCAGCGCACAGCCACTCATGATTCTTCTTCAAGCCGCGATAGCG
>JASHVE010000411.1 GCA_030039675.1 Acidobacteriaceae bacterium
CCGCATCGACAAGCTGCGCGACATCCTGCTGGCCGACCTGGCCAAGCCGGTGGTTGTCTCCGGCGCCGCCGGCCGCGTAGGCGTGCAGGGCATGGGCGGAATCGGCAAAAGCGTGCTGGCTTCGGCGCTGGCCCACCACCCAGAGGTGCGCCGGGCCTTCCCGGACGGAGTCTATTGGGTCACGCTCGGCCAGCAGCCGCACCTCGAGGAGCTGCTGCAATCGCTCCTCAAGGCCATGGGCGACGACGGCATCTTCACCGGTGTCGAGGCCGGCAAGCAGAAGCTGCGCGAGGCGCTGGCCAACAAAGCCGCGCTGCTGGTTCTCGACGATGCCTGGGAACGGCCCCACGCCGAGGCCTTCAACGTGGTCAGCGGGCGCTGCCGCCTGCTGCTCACCACACGCGATGCCGGACTGGTCACGGCACTGGCCGCGAAGGAAAATCATTATCAGGTCCAGTTGCCTACCATGGCCGAGGCCGAGGCGCTGTTGGCCCAGGCCGTAGGAACAACAGAGGCGCTGCCGCCCGAGGCACGCGCCGTCATCGAACAGTGCGGCCGTCTGCCGCTGGCTCTCGCGCTCAGCGGAGGCATGGCTCGCCGTCGTGTGCCGTGGACCGACATCCTCGATGCTTTGCGCGAACACGATCTCCGCTACATCTCCGACCGCCATCCTCTTGAAGAGCCGCACGCCGACGTCTGGCGCGCCATCGACGCCAGCGTGCATGTACTAGGCGACGAAGAGCGCGAGCGCTTTACCGAGCTTGCCGTCTTCGCTCTCGACGCTGGCGCGCCCGAAGCCGCTGTCCTAACACTCTGGGAACATACCGCCAGTCTCGGTGCCCGCTCAGCCCGTGATTTGCTCTCTGAGTTCGCCGATCGCTCGCTCATCGAGCGCGATAAGAAGGACGGCCACATCCGCCTGCACGACCTCGTGCACAACTACGCCACCGCCATGGCGGAGAAGCTCTTCGGCAGCCAGGCCGTGCTCCACCAGCGCCTGCTCGATGCCTACTGGAAGAAGTGTCTCAATGGGTGGGCAAGCGGGCCCGACGATGGGTATTTCTTCCGGAACATCTGCTCCCATGTAGAGATTGCGGGACGCTTCGACGTCCTCAGGGAGATGATTTGCGAGTTCGACTTCTTATCCTGCCTTGCGAAAAGAGGATTCCCCGATCCGGTTTCCAAGAGAATCCTCGATAAGCTAGTAGAATTCAGACTCGCCGGAGACCGGCGAATCCAAAACATCCTGAAAGGCTTTGACGGCTTCAGGATGTGCCTGATCATGCTGTTTTGCGCTGGATTGGATTCAGACGCGGTCTGTAAAGAGTGTGGAGAGCACTCAATCCTCCACGGCTGGATCGACACCGGAGCAACAGATTACTACGACAATTGCGTTGTGATTTGCAGAAACTGCTACTGGTCGTCGTTTTGGGCTGGATACGATTGCGCAGGCAACAGCCAGCCCAAGTGGGACTACTCGACAAACTCATACATTTGACGTGCTCATAATTTGTTCGTATCCATTCCAATCCGTTCTCTACTTCTTCTCACCACGAGAGCGAAAGTGATTCAATGTCCGATTTCATAGCCATCCCATACTGTATCCGCATTGGCGTAACCGGTCACCGCGCGTTGGAAGATCCCGCCGCGGTCGAGGCCGCCGTCCGCGCTGCGCTGGATGCTGAGATTCCGCGACTCTTTCCTGAGGACGCACGTGAGACGTTGGCGCGGGTGCGTGCGAGCGGGACGACTCCGATTGCCTATCGCGTGCTGAGTCCGCTGGCCGAAGGCGCGGATCGCGCGGTGGCGCGGGCGGTGCTCGCCACTCCGGGAGCGCGCTTGGACGCGGTGCTGCCGCTCACGGTCGAGGACTACCTCGAAGACTTCGAGACCGAAGAATCGAAGCAGGAGTTCCTCGCGCTGCTTGCGCTCTCGCGCCGCCCGCCGCGGCTGCGCACCCGCAACATCCGCGACGAGCGTCACGATGCGCCGGATCAGGCCGAACTGCGCCGCGAAGCTTACAAAGCAGTCGGCCAATACATTGTGGACCACTGCGACGTGCTCATCGCCGGATGGGACGGCGAGCCGGCGCGCGGCCGCGGCGGCACAGCCGAGATCGTGGCCTACGCGCTCGATCAGGGTCGCCCGGTGATTCGCGTTTGGCAGGGCACGTACGAGCTGCTGAATCGCGACACCTCGAACGGCCTCGACGCCTCGCCTCTCGAAGGTATCGACCGTTTCAATCGCTTGCCGATCACTGCGGCCGAGAGAGCCGCGTATGCTGCGAATCTCGACCGGGATTTCTTCGAGAAGCCGAAGTCGGCTGCGGGCATTCCGGCCGCCACGCGCGAGATGGTGAATCACTGCCTCTTCCCCTGGTATGCGCAGGCGTCGATTGAGGCCAAGCGCAACCAAACGAGGTTCCATACTGCTGGAAAGTACGTCTACACGCTTTCGGCCGCGGCGGTAGGATGCGCGGCCGTAGGCGTCCTCTTCAGGCCGCTCTCCGCGTTCAGTTTCGGCGTGGAACTGATCCTGCTATTGGCGATGATCCGTACGCTGCGCAGGGCACGCCGCACGCACGCGCACCAGGCGTGGATTGAGAACCGCTTCCTCACCGAGCGCATCCGTGCGGGCATCTTCATGGCTATCTGCTGTGTGGATCCGGAGCCCATCCAGGTACTGCCGTATATGGGTCACTCGCAGTCTGCGAACGACTGGATGGTCCGCGTATTCGACGAGATATGGGACCGCCTGCCGCCACTCCATGGTTGCGATGCGGACCGATGTCTGCAGATGAACGGCTACGTGCGCGAGGCGTGGCTTGGCGACCAGATCGCTTTTCATAAGGGCAAGCAAAAGCGCGAGGGGAAGGCCCGCCGGCTGCTAGCCCGCGCTGGCGCCGTCGTGCTGCCAACTACTGTCGCCGCGGCGGCGCTGCATCTGCTGTTGCTTTTGTGGGAGCCCGGCTCCAGCGCGCCTGAGCCATTGCAATTACTGCGCCACGGCCTGCACCAGGGGCTAGCATTCATCGCGCTTCTGTTTCCTGCGATCGCTGCATCACTCGCGGGCATGGAGGCGCATCGCGAACACCTGCGCCTGGAGAATCGCAGCACTAATATGGGACCGCAACTGGAGCGGCTGAACAAGCAAATGGCGCCGGCCACCGATCCCCTGCGCTTCGAAGAGCTGCTGCAACAACTCGACGAGCTCATGCTTCGCGAAACGCAGGACTGGTTGATGCTCATGCGCTACGCGGAAATCAAGGCGAGTTAACATGCCGGTTGCTTTCCAGCGGGTCCGTAATTGTGGTACTCACGAACTGAAGCCGGATCAAATGTAAACCTTGGATGCGTAATTGAATATCCGCGGACCAGTATCAGAAATAAAAGAAACCCATTCTTCCCTATCCCATGCCCAAAGGCAATTCGGGCAAAGGACAAAGTACTCGTCATTGTAGTCAACTCCCTTGCATCGGGCATGTCCCCGAAATAAGCCTGACGAGCCGCAGACTTTATAGATTGCATCCGATTCGGTCAGGCGAATCGCCGGCAGACACAAGTGACGAACGAGGCCCTGGCGGATTCTTTTTGGTGAGAGGATGCAGGGCTGATTCCACACGACCAGCCCACTGGCCACTTGGTTAGGTTTTGCCCGCATTTTGCCCGCAAAGAACGCCGATTGGGCCGTTTTTGCCGGTTGTTCCGGTTCATAAGTATTGTGCCGTCTATGACTTGTGGTTTGAGCCATTCCATGGCGTGGAAGAGGTCGTCGGTTCGATCCCGACCAGGTCCACCAATTATGTCAACAACTTAGCGAAACCCCTCCCAGCAGCTTGGTAGCAAATTGGAAGCAAATTTCAATTTGCCGTTCAGCCAAGCCATGTCGGTTGTCTCCCATCTCCCTTCTGAAGCGTCACGCTTCGGTTGATTTTTTCCGGGTATTTTTTGCGGTGTCAGTGCACCAGCGCCGACGTTGCCGCGACCATCGGCGGTCGCGCCTTGACCTTGCGCGCGAGCTTCTTCATGGTCCCGTGCAGTTCCTCGTGGATGGAGTCCACGGTTGCGCGCACTCCTTCCGGAAGCTCCCGCATGTAGACATCGGTCGTCGTTGCGACACGTGACCAGGATCGTTCATGCGGCGGTGGACTACTCCGTCCGCGTGTTATTCAATTTCGCTGTATCTCCCCTGCTCACCGCACGGTAAACCAGGTTGCCTGTCCATCTTCGAGTTCAGATCATGACTGTTCCGCCGGGGATGCTGTCGTAAGCTGAAACCGAACGACCTAAGGAGGGCGCATGCAGAGGAGGGAATTTGTGAGATCAGCACTGGCTACCGCAGGAGCGGCAACGGG
>JASHVE010000412.1 GCA_030039675.1 Acidobacteriaceae bacterium
ATGAAAGCAAAGGAGGGAACAATCACTTCGTCGCCGGCGCCAATACCCAGTGTCACGAGGGCGAGATGAAGCGCGGCGGTTCCTGAGCTGACTGCAACAGCGTGCCCCACGGCATGATATGCGGCCAGCTCAGATTCAAACGCGGTCTGCTGCGGGCCGAGACTCAGATGCGGAGTACGCAGGACAGCGGTGACGGCATCGATTTCCGCCTGCGTAATGTCGGGCGCCGAAAGAGGAATGCGGAGGGTCACGAAGTCTCCTGCGGTGCTTTTTCGGCGATGGAGGAAACGGGCGCTGGTTCCTTGATGAGCAACCGCTCCAGCGGTGCATTCACAAGCACGCTGACGATGGTCTCCGCTGCTGTCCCGTCGCCATATGGATTGGTCATGCCGGCGAGGCTCGTGCGGAATTCGCGGCTTAGCGCGCGCTCTAGCGCTGCGGAGATTGCGCGCGGGTCGGCTGGAGCGTCGAGCACATTGCGCGTCCGCTCGCGTCCCTGCTGGCGCATGCCCACGTTCACGACCGGCAGCGCAAAGGAAGCTGCTTCCATGATGCCGCTTGACGAGTTACCTACGAGCACGTCTACTTCGCGCAGCAGGCTCCAGTAGGTGACGGCATCGAGATTCACGTAAACGTGCGTATTTGGACGTCTGGAAGCCAGCATGCGGGTGTGCTCGATGAGTGCGTGGCTGCCTGCATCGGCGTTGGGATACACAAAGATGAGTTGGCCGGGAGCTGCGGCGGCTGCTTCGAAGAAGCCGTCGGCTTCAGCATTCGTGTCGCGCAGGATGGTCACCGGATGCCATGCGGCAAGCAGAGCAGGATGAGCAAGCGAGAGTCCCAACTTTGCTTCAAGTGCGCTGCGGTTCAGCAGGGTCGATCGGCGCAGATGATCGAGAGAAGGTGCGCCGGCGCGATGTACCCGCCAGGGCTCCTCGCCCATCGAGATGACACGCTGGCGCGCAGTTTCAGTCGAAGTGAAGTGAAGGGCAGCGAGCTTGGTGAGCGCATTGCGCACATGGTCGTCGATGGCCCCCTGGCTGACTTCTCCGCCTTCGATGTGCGCTATGGGAATGCGCATGGCCAGCGCGGCTGCCGCCGGAGCGAGCATCTCGTAGCGGTCGGCGATGAGGAGAAGTAGATCGGGGCGCCACGCAGTAAGCGCGTCTGACAGCCCAAGGATCGCTACGCCGATGGTTTTGGCCATGCCCGTATCGCTGGAGGAGCTGAGCAGGCACTCGATGCGCGCGCGGATGTCGAAGCCGTCGCGTTCGATTTCCTGAATCGTGCTGCCGAATTCGGGCGAGAGGTGCGGACCAAGGGCCAGGACGCCGAGCTCGACCTGAGGATGCGCAGCCAGTTCGCGCAGTGGCCAATGGAGATGGCTATAGTCGGCACGCGAAGTCGTGACGACGCCAATGCGGCGTCTCGCGGTGGAAGGCTGCGCAGGAGTGCTCACACACAGACTCGCGAGCTCGATTTGCGGGCCAGCCCGAGCGCAGTTGGGCTCGGGCGGTATTCGGGAACGAGAGCGCACAGGCCGTCGAGGATCAGAGCCGCATTACGCTCATCGAGTGCGGCCTGCAGAGCTGCAAGGCCGCTTTGCAGCTCTGATTGCGCGGCGCGGAAGAATCGGACCGCGGCCAGGTTCTTGGCGCGCGACGGCTCAATACTCTCAGTGGTCGACCACAGCCGCTCGGAGACCTTGTCTCCCGGACGAAGACCGGTGTGCTCAATCGGAATCGTGCGCCCGGGCGCGAGTTCTCTGCTGAGGTATGCGGCGAGGTCAAAGATGCTGTGGCTGGAGGGCAGGAGGGGGACGAGTAAGGCAGGCCAGGACTCGATCGCCGCAGCAAGCAGCAGGTTTACCGCTTCATCCATCGTGAGGAAATAGCGCCGGGCGCGGGCATCGGTGAGCGTGATGGGGCCGCCGTGCATGATCTGCTGCGCGAAGACTTCTGTTACGCTCCCGCTTGACCCGAGGACGTTCCCGAGACGCAGAACCGTCCCGCCGTGAGCCAGCACGATCAATTCGGCAACCCGCTTGGTTACCCCGAGAACCGATACCGGGTCGACGGCCTTGTCTGTGGAGAGGAGCACTACGCGCGCGCCGTGCGCTGCAGCTTTCCTTGCGAGTTTCTCGGTGACGAAAATGTTGTTCGCGACGGCAGCCAGAGGTTGTTCCTCCAGAAGCGGAACGTGCTTGTGTGCCGCAGCGTGGAAGATCACGCCTGGCGCATGTTCGGCAAACACTTCGTCCAGCAATTCGCAATTGGAGGCACAGCCGAGGATGAACGAAACGCATGCGGCCGGAGAGTCGGGTCCCGACGCCGCAGGCCACGTGCTCTTGAGCCGGGATAAGCGGCCTTCAGATGCTTCGAGCAGCAGCGTCGGAAAACCGAGGGCAGTGATGCGCAGCGCGAGAGCGGAGCCGATGGAGCCTCCGGCTCCGGTGACAAGCACGGGCGCGCGGCCCAGGGTAGCGAGAGATTTCCGCGATGGGGATTGAATCGCTGGTCGTACAAGAAACCGGTGCCAGTCGATGTGTTGAAGCAGTGAGATCACAGCCAGAAGTATAAATAAGCCCACTTCCCGCCGACCGTTCCGACGGTGTGTGCGAGGCAAACTGCTGTCTGGGTTTCTGTTCCGCCACTCGCCCTTCAGAAGAGCCGGATGCCGAGACGCGCACCTGTGGATCTGTGCGGGGGCGATCAGTGATGATCGCCCCTGCCGTGACCACAACATTTCGTCTGCAAATCGGATCTCATCGCAATTGGCGCTGCATGATCGACAAGGGCAGCCATTCTCCAAATTTGCGCCCTGCTTCCGGCAGCAGGCCGACCTGCTGAAACCCGAGCGAGGTGTGCAGAGCGACCGATGGCACGTTCACTCCACAGATGCATCCAACCATGGAGTGACAGCCTTCCAAATAGCAGTCAAGGATCAATTGAGCCAGTAGCATGGAGCCGACCCGATGACCCGTGCAATCGGGGCGCACGTATATCGAGTCTTCGACCGTAAAACGATATCCGTCCCGCGGCCGGAATTGCGATGCGTAGCAATAACCCACTACATAGCCCTCGAGCTCTGCGACCAGGTACGGTAAACCGCGGTCCAAAACCGCCTGGCGCCGTCGCCCCATCTCAGCCTCATCCGGAGGAACGGATTCGAATGTCGCTGTGGATGTCGCAACGAAGTGGCCGTAGATCTCGGTGATGGGGCGTATGTCTGTCCCGGTTGAGGGGCGAACTAGGCATTTCGACCCGCCGTCTACCGGGTTGGGGATAGCAATCGAAAATCCCCGTCGGCTCGGACTGGAAATAGCCTCCCAGAAATTTGGATCAGGTGCTCCCACTCTGTTTAAGCCGGATCAGGTCCTCAAGTCTTCCTCCAGATATACTCCGAAAACTGTAAGGAAGAGATAAGACACTCTCATCGTGGCTACAAAAGCTGACTTCATGTCCAAGCCATAGCGCCGTGCGGTCGCTTTTGTCGTTTTGACAGCGCTTCGGTCCACTCGTACTTTACCGGTTGTTTACAGACGATTTGGCGACAAACCCGCTCCCCATCGAACTTTCGGTTTATAGCAGTTTCCGAATTTGTGTCTACCGAAGCGCGTCGTAGACGGGATAAGAGAACGTCTCGGTGGAATTAATTGTGCCGGTCCCGCGCGGCGGATACGAGGTTCGGAAATAGACCTGGCGATCTGCATCGGTTACCGGCAGCGACCGAAGCAATACCGCATTCATCACGCTGAAGACTGCGGTATTTACGCCCACACCAAGGGCGAGCGTGAGGATAGCAGTGATCGTGAATCCGGGGCTCTCAAGCAGAGAGCGCAATCCATGCTTCAGGTCGCGCAGCAATTTGTCGAGCCACACCCAGCGGCCCCGCAGGTAGAAACGCTCTTGGGCTGCGCGCACGCTGCCGAATTTGCGTTTCGCGTTCCTGCGGGCATCTTCGTCGCTCAGTCCTTCGCGCCGTAATTCTTCAGCCTCCAGTTCAACGTGAGCCTGGATCTCTTCAGCAAAGTCTTCAGCGGTGCGTTTACGCCTGAACACGCTCATGCCTCCTCGGAATGCGCAGGACGGTTCGCATCTAGAATCAGACCAACCGCGCGCGTGAGGCGCTGCCATTCGCTGGTCTTCTCCAGCAATTGCTTGCGCCCTTTTTCCGTGAGCGAATAGAAGCGTGCTTTGCGGTTATTTTCGCTCGCACCCCACTTAGCACTCACCCAGTTCTTGTCTTCAAGGCGTTGCAGAGCGACATAAAGCGATCCGTGTTCGACTAGGAAAACATCCTCTGATTGCCGTTGAATTGCTCGTGCAATGCCCTGTCCGTGGCACGGACCCAAGACGAGGCATTGGAGAATCAGGAGGTCCAGGGTTCCTTGCAAGAGAGCGATACGGTCGTCGTTATTTCTTCGGGTTGACATTCTACCTAAGTATCCGCACGTTCAGGTAGAATGTCGACCCGAAAGCGGCAGTCTTTCAGTTTTCGGCGCGCGACCCGATCCCGGGCAAGAGGTTGCGGCCGAGATGCTTTTGCGGGTAAGCCGCGATCTCGAGCGGTTAACCGCCAATCGTTGAGCGCCTTGCCGGCTCAGCGGCTGAATGCCAGGACCCCTCCCTTGAGATCGACTGAAACCCGGGAGATGCCGAGCGCTACCGGACTCATCAGGCCGTCGAAATCGATCTGAGATGGTTTCGGGTTACGGGCCACCAGGGCCGGTTCTTGGCGGAACTCCTCCAAGCCCACTCTAAGGCTACGCAGCCATACCTGCTTGCTCTGTGAGTCTCCGGAACTGTCCGGTCCGCCGCCAGCACCGGTATTTGCGCCCGAGCCCAGGTGTGCATCCGTCTTGAAAAGGACGAGAGAAGCGGCTCCGGTGTCGAAGAGAAGATGCACGAGCCTGTGATTGATCTCGGCATCAAAGACCACCAGGCCCCCATCGAGCCGCAATGGAACGGAGACGGGTAGGGCCGCGGCCAGTCCAAAGCGGATGACGCGGGCAGAGTAATCGATGACGAAGGGTCCCTGCCCCAGCACATCGAGCCCGACAATGGCATCGATGTGCACCGGAAGGGTCTTCTGGAAAAATGAGAGATCGGCAGTGGTGATCTCAAGATTGGATCGTTGCACTGGGCCGAACTCGATCGAGGGCAGAACTGCATCTTCGGCTTGCTCCCTCCC
>JASHVE010000413.1 GCA_030039675.1 Acidobacteriaceae bacterium
TTGTGGCTCCAAATCACCGTCACATCTTGGCGAAGACGATCACCATGGTGAAGAGCGTGAGCGACTCGATGAAGGCGAGGCCGAGCACCAGGAACAGCATGATGCCGGCGCGGGTTCCGGGGTTGCGGGCCAGCGCTTCGGTGGCAGAGGCAACGGCGCGGCCCTGTCCCATGCCGCAGAGGCCGGCAGCCAAACCCATGCCGAGGCCAGCTCCGATGGGAATCAGGTTGAGGCCCGGCGCACTGCCGGTTTGCGCGAAGACCGGGACGGCGAAGCACAGCACCGCCAGGGTTATGAACACGTACTGAAGTTTCCGCATAGTTCTCCTGCTTCCCTTGAATTAACCGCCAGTGGGTGGTTGAGGCTCACCGTGCCGGCGAAAAACAGCTATCAGCTTTCAGCTGTCAGCTTTGTTCCCGGTGCGCGGAATTTCGTGCGCCTTTCGAAACAAAAGCTGAAGGCTGAGAGCTAATGGCTGAAGGCTGCCTTACGCCTTTGGCCCCCTCACGCTTGCGGCCTTCCGTTGTGCCGGAGCGGAAGCGCTCTCCGGCTGGAATTTTTGAGTTCACAGTTCGTAGTTATCAGTTCGCAGCGGAAACCAACTACGAACGAAGAACTGTGAACCACGAACTGTTCTTAGTGCTCGTGCGCTACTGCCATCGAGAGATAGATCATTGACAGGAGCATGAAGACAAACGCCTGAATCACCGAAACTGCGAAGTGCAGGCCGAGAAAGACGGCCGGGACTGCCAGGGGGATGATGGAAAACCAGACCAGCGTGAGCAGGTCGCTGGCAAACATGTTGGCGTAGAGACGGATAGTGAGCGACATCATACGCGCGAGGTGCGAGACGATTTCGATGGGAAACATCAGTGGTGCGAGCCACGGCAGCGGACCGGCAAATTGCTTGAGATAGCGGAAGAACCCATTTACCCGCAGTCCGTGGAAGTTGTAATAGAGAAACGTGAGCACGGCGATGCCGAGCGGGACCTCGGGCCGGCTGGTGGGGGTGATGACACCGGGCACCAAGCCCCAGAAGTTGTTGAGCAAGATAAAGAGAAGAATGCAGGTGACGAAGGCCTGGAAGCGCTCGGAGCCGTGACCGATGATCTGATCGCCGAGGCCGCCAACGCCTTCATGGATCATCTCAGCGATCTGCTGCACCGAGTTGGGTTTTTCCACGGACAAGGTGCTGCGCACGACGAGGAAAAACAAAAGCAGCCCGGCCGCGACCAGCAGTTCCAGCGCCAGCGCCGCATTCACCTTGTAGGCGTGACGAGACGCTTCGACCGTGTCCATTCCGACCAGGCCATAGAGCTTGATCTCGACGCCCCTGAGAAGTGAATTGAGAAAGTGGGTAAATCCAAAAAGTTCCGGCATGAAAACTTAAGGCTTCCTGTTTCCGCGAGGAATTCTTGTTGCAAAGTCGGGTGACACTCAGTTCCGAAGCAGACGAACGGCCTCCCATACTGTAGCCAGAACCGCCAAACCAAGGCCGCAGAGAAGCGCGACGACAGAACCCCGGAAACATTTCAGGCTACCATATATGGCCGCCGCGAAAACGATCAGCCGGAGCAGAAAGAAGATTATGGCTACCGCTGCGCCACGCGGGACCTGCTTCTGGTCCAGTTTGGCGTTGATGAAGCGGATGAGCCGCTGCCACTCCAGAATGCTGGCGGCGGAGATGACGGTGCCGGTGGCCAGCATGGCCGCGTTGCGCCAGTCCGAGGCCTTCCACACGGCCAGAGAAGCCAAGGCACCGAGAACCAGCGTGATGCGGATGGCGCGCCGGAGCAGGGCCTCGAGGCCCGCATCGGTAAGGGTGGCCAGAGGATGAGTCTCTTCGGTCATGCGCCGGTCCCGCCGGTTCCCTTTCCAGGCGTGGGGTTGTTACCGCCGTCTACTCCCTTGCCGACGGTGAGGGCGAGCCGAACCACGTAGACCAAACCCGATGCACCGCCAAAGACGATGCCCACAAGGCTGATCCAGGACTGGTGGAGACGGCTGTCGAGCCAGGCTCCGGCGAGCCAGCCGATAAAGGCGGCGCAAGGCAGCACGAGCGCGATCTGGATGAGCTTTTCGGCTTCGACGATCGCGCTCACGAGGCCGGTAGCTTTGCCGTGCGGTTTCGCGTCGGGAATGGGGCGGTGAAAGGGCATCCAACGTGGTTATACACGAAGCGCGGCCTGGGGTGCGAAATGCGGAAATCTACTTCTTCGCGCTCGCGATGGCCACCGGATTGATCTTGACCAGGTATTTGCCTTCGTCGAGATCCAGCGGCGTCAATTCGAGATATTGCTCGGTGGTCGTATCGTATTGCTTGATCCTGACCTTGATCTGATAGTAGTAGACTTTGCCGGCTTCCGCGGTCAGCGACGCCAAGCCTACCTTCTTTTTAAGCCGACCGAAATTCGATTGCCAGTCTACGCAAAGATGGTGCTCACCGGGATCGACGGCATAGGCAAAGTACGAATTGCCGTGGTTGGCGCCGACCCAAGCGCCATCAACGCCGACACGGGTTGTGACTTTGCACTCGACGCAGATTCCCTCATTCTGTGCGAAGTTTTCGACAAAGATGATCTGCGCCTTAGCGCTGTCCGGAGGCACCGGGGCAGGCTGGTCTTTTTGTGCTTTCACATCGAATTGAACTTTGTCGTCGCCGCAGGAATCCGGTAAGACTGTGGCTCCTGCATGAACGGCGCTCATCACCAAGGCAACCAGAAAGATTACTGCAGATCCAAATTTCAAGGGACCCTCCAAACGAGACACACCTTACTACACACCCCGGGAGAGTGCGCAACAAGATGATGCCATTGAAGGGCGGCACGCGGAGCGCGCGAGGCAGCGGGCGATATACTGACTGTTGCACTTCAGCGATTTCACAGGACAAAGGAAGCGTTGTGTTCGAGTCGGAGTTTGAGCGCAATCTTTTCGAGTTGCGCACGGAGAAACTCAGGGAGATCGAGAGGCTGGGGCAGGCGGCATATCCGAACCAGTTCCGCTTCTCGCATACGATCTCTGCGGTTCGCAAAACCTGGGACAAGGCCACCGCAGAAGAACTCGACGCAAACCGGGTGACGGTGGCTGTGGCCGGGCGCATCATGGCCATCCGCGCGCAGGGCAAGGCGGGCTTCGCCACGCTGCAGCAGGAAGGCGAGCGACTGCAGATTTACGTCCGGCTCGATGCGGTGGGAGAGCAGGGGTTCGCTCTCTACAAGCTGCTCGACCTGGGGGATCACATCGGCGTGAGCGGATACCTGTTCCGTACGCGCACGGGCGAGCTTACGGTGCACGTGGAGAAGCTGACGTTTCTCGCCAAGGCGATGCTGGCGCTGCCGGAAAAATATCATGG
>JASHVE010000414.1 GCA_030039675.1 Acidobacteriaceae bacterium
CCGTGCTCACGTGGCTCTCGAGCCAGAGCTTCAATGCGGGTGCGCCGCGCGCCCGCCTTTTCCGGCAGAAAACCGAGAAAATGAAACTCGCCTGTCGGCAGACCCGAGGCCACCAGCGCGCTCAAGGCCGCATTGGCGCCGGGGATGGGAAACACCTGCACGCCGGCGGCGATGGCGGCCGTCACGAGCCAGGCGCCGGGGTCGCTGATACCGGGCATGCCGGCATCGGAGACGAGCGCAATCCGCGCGCCGGTCCCGAGCGCTTCCACAAGCTCGTCGGCGCGCCGGCGCTCATTGTGTTCATGGCAGCTCACCGTGGGCGTCGCAATTTGAAAGTGGTTCAGCAACTTCTGCGTGTGGCGTGTATCTTCGCAGGCAATGCGGTCCACGCCGCGCAGCACATCAAGGGCGCGAAGCGTGATATCGCCCAGGTTGCCGATAGGGGTTGCGACCAGATACAGGCCGGGAGCAAGTTGAAATTCCGGGCCGGAGGCCATCGTCGGGCTCAGTCTACGGATTCCTGGCGCTCGAGCCGGCGTTGCTCGGCGAGCAGAGACATGGAACTCATCAGGTTTTGCACGCTCACAATGCCCACTACGCGCCCGCTATCTGTGACCGGAATCAGCGCGAGGCCATGGCCGGCGGTTAGGCGGCGAATGGTCGTGCCGAGCGTGTCTTCGGGCCGCGCCACTTGGAAGGCGCGCGACATGACGGACTGGATATAGCCGTTGCCTTCACTGCGGAGGGCGTCGACAATGCGCTGCCGCGAGACAATGCCCACCAGCTGTGGTCCACGCACGACGGGGAAATCCTCCTGCAGGGAGTGCACGCAGCGGAAAAGCGCATCGGCCAGCGTGTCGGAGGGTGAGAGCGTGGCAAAGTCGGTGAGCATCACCTCGCGCATGCGCACCGTGTCAACGACCGACTGGAAGAAGACGCCTTGGTCTTCAATCTGTGCGCCGATCATGATGAAGAATCCAGCGAGGATCAGCCACGGATTGTGCAGCAGCATGCCGCCCAGCATGGCGGCCAGGGCAAGAGCCTGTCCCAGGCCTGCCGCGGCGCGGCCCGCCGGCGCGTAGCCGTGCTTGCGTGCAAAGCCGTTGCGGATGAGCCGGCCGCAATCGAGAGGATAAGCCGGCAACAGATGCAGAACGCCGAGACCTGCCTGGATCCAGACCATTGCCCGCAGCAGGTGGCCCGCAGTGATGAGCGGCGAGTCGAGCAGCCGCACCTCGCTGCTTGCGCCCAGAATCGTTGCGGCGAGCATCAGCGCCGTCGCCCAATTAGCCAGAGGTCCGGCGAGCGCCAGCGCAAACTGACCCGCTCCCTGGTTGGCATTCTCCTGGCTTTCGGGATTGGCGTACGCAAAGAGCCCGCCAATGGGCAGCAGAAGCACGGCGCGCAATCGAAGCCCAAGCCACGCGGCCACCAGCAGGCGAGCGGTTTCGCGCGTAACGACAGCAGCCACTAGCAGCAGGAACAGCGCAAGGCCGCGCGGCCAGCCGTCCGTGCCGCTGATGCCGAAGAAGACGAAGGCCAGCAGCGGGAAGAAAAGATGGACACGCAGCTCCACGCCCATCCATCGGCCCAGCGGAATTGACCAGCCTCGCATGACTCGATTGTACGGGGTCGAGGCGCGCTGCGGCGCGGCAATTTCGGCATTGGTATGCTGAGGAGCGATGCGGATCATTTCGGGAACGTACCGGTCGCGGATTCTGAAGGCGCCGCCGGGACTGGCGACGCGGCCCACCAGCGACCGGCTGCGGGAGACGCTCTTTAACGTGCTGGCTCCCCGCATCGAAGGCGCGGCTTTTCTCGATTTGTATGCCGGATCAGGCGCAGTCGGCCTCGAAGCGTTGAGCCGTGGCGCAGCGTCCATCATGTTTGTCGAGCGCGAACCGGCCGCGCTCAAGGTACTGCGCGCGAATCTGGCCGCACTCGGCGTACGCAGCGGGTTTCACATGCACGCGGGGACCGTGGCGGGGTATCTACATTCGGCCGCGAAGGCTCGCCCAAAACCAGAGCCCTGCGCAGTGGTGTTTCTGGATCCGCCCTACGATGCAGCCCAGGAATACGAGGCTGCTCTGGATCTGCTGGGAGCTGGACCGGCAGAGATCCTGGCTCCAGGCGCGGTCGTGGTCGCCGAACACCGGCGCAAGCAAAGCCTCGAAGACAGGTATGGCGAACTCAAGCGGACGCGGCTGCTGGAGCAGGGCGATGCAGCGCTGAGCTTCTATAGCGCCGGCGGCTAGGCTTCGCGGTTCGGCGTGCCGAGGTTGCTGCGCGTCGGGCAAAGCTACAATGGGGACCGATGAAAACCATGGCGGCGATTGCTGTGCTTGCGGTTTTGCTGCGCGTGCCTCTCCCGGCGAGCGGGCTGGCCCAGCCGGCTACTCCGGCATCGCCCCAGCTGGTGATCCTCGATACCGACATCGGCGACGACATCGATGACGCCTTCGCGCTGGCGCTGGCGCTGCGCAGCCCCGAGCTTCACCTTCTCGGCATCACCACGGAGTTCGGCGACACAGCGCTGCGCGCCCGTCTTGTCGACCGCTACCTGAAGGCGGTCGGACGCGAAGACATTCCGGTTCGAGCGGGGATCGCCACACCGGCGTCCAACCATTTCACGCAGGCGGCCTATGCGCGCCAGGCGCCGGATCGTCCGCACGGGGACGCGGTCGATTTCCTGCTCGCGCAGATTCGCGCGCATCCGGGCGAGATCACGCTGGTCGTGATTGGTCCGCAGGGGAATGTGCGGGCCGCGATCGCGCGCGATCCCGCCACATTCAGGAAGCTCAAGCGGGTAGTGATGATGGGCGGCAGCGTATACCGCGGCTACGACGATGCGCAAGGCTCGTCCCGTCCTCCGGATGCAGAGTGGAATGTGAAGTGCGATCCGGCGGCGGTGCGGGCGCTGCTGGCGTCGGGCGTTCCGGTCTTCATGATGCCGCTGGACTCGACCCAGGTGAAACTGCAGGTCCAAGATCAGGAGAAAATCTTCTCGCATGGCTCGCCGCTCACCGACCAGCTGACGCTGCTCTACCACGAGTGGGCCGGCGACCGGCCATGGCCCGTCCCTACGCTCTTCGATCCGGTCGCGGTGAGCTATGCGTTCCGCCCCGATCTCTGCCCAGCGACGCCGATCCGGCTCGAAGTGGACGATCAGGGCTACACGCGGCCAGTATCTGGCGCCCCGAATGCCGAAGTCTGTCTGAGGTCAAACGAGAAAGGGTTTCTCGACCTTCTCCTGCAGCGGATTTTGCAGTAAACAAAGCTGCCGTTTTGCCCGCGGGGAGTGAAGCAAATCGAGATCCCGCCTGGCTATCTTCTGTGCCCAGCGTCACGGGCAACTCCATTGACATCAGCGGCCGGTAGGAGAAAAATGACCAGTCACAGCAAATCAAACCACCGAAAGCCGTCTACGGAGGGAATGTGAGAAACGTGGGGAAGTTCGAGGTTGTGGGTGCATTGGTACTTTTCAGCGCGGGACTGTTGAGCATCGGATGCAAGTCGGCGCCAGAGCTGACGCAGGCCGACGCAACATCGATGATCCAGGGGAATTACGCTCAGTCTCAGCCGGCAAATGTGAACATCGTGGTCGACGACCTAGGCATGCGGCAAGGTATCACGGCTAAATACTGGGAGGGAGTAAAGAAGTATCCGAACGGCTACTGGGCAGACTTCAAGCTTACTCCAGAGGGCAAGAAGCTGGTGAAGCTGGCAAGTGGAGGCGACACGATCGAATGGCGGCCGGATGGTCCTAATGACCCGCGTTACTCGGTAACGCTGATGACGGTCGTCGCCAGCCGCCCGAAGATCGTCGATATTGGAAGCGTCGAGGATAACGGACCCGGAAAGACCGTAGCCTTTTCCGAGGACGTGAACCTCGATGGGGTGCCCGACCCTCTGCAGGGGATTGCGCATAATCCCGGAAACACGTTGAGCGTCCGTCGCCGCGCCGACTTCGTGCTGGCCAACGGAGCCTGGAAGCTCGACTCGATCCATTAAAACCCGAGAAAAATCCGCAAGGATAGTGGTGGAAGGGGCCAAATGGTTTGACCCCTTCCGTTTTTCTTGTTATGTTAAGAAGGTTCCGCAAGAACGCCTCCGTGCGTGTGCGCTAAGTTGGGAGGCGAATTGGGAGGCCCGAGCCGGAAAGTGTTCCGGCGCAAGTGATCGGGTTGGTCCCCCGGCTAGGCGAAGTCAGCCGGTCTGACAGATTCCCGGAAATTGCTCTTTTCTTGCGGAGGGCAGCCGGAACCCCCTACGGCAGGTTTTCGCCGTCGGGGTGAAGAGACATATCGCATCGGCGCCCGCGCGTTACTCCACCTTGGAGGGCTATGCGGGCCGGAATCAGCGAAACGGAATCGGCTTTTCCCCGGAGGTAATGCGGGAAGACGTGCGGTCACCGTCCTGGTTCTCGTCTGAGAGGGTAACGAAGGCAGACGCGAAGCAGTCAGTTGGGCTTCTGTGCGTTTTGGGGATGGAGTGAATGCCGCCCAAGGGCCAGAACAGCCCGAAGGGTGCGCGCGGCTGCAAATTGAGTTTTTGCGCGTGAAGAGGGTAAGGAGTTTTCGGTTTGCCTACGTTTAATCAGCTTGTCCGCAAGGGGCGCACCGCCCCCCGTTATAAGACGGCATCGCCCGCTCTGCAGGCCTCGCCGCAGCGGCGCGGTGTGTGCACCCGCGTATATACCCAGACGCCCAAGAAGCCGAACTCGGCCTTGCGTAAGGTGGCGCGCGTGCGGTTGACCAACGGCATCGAGGTGACCACGTACATCCCGGGCATCGGCCATAACCTGCAGGAGCACTCGATCGTGCTCATCCGCGGCGGCCGTGTGAAAGACCTTCCCGGCGTGCGCTATCACGTGGTGCGCGGAACGCTCGATTCGGTGGGCGTGGCGAACCGCTCGCAGAGCCGGTCGAAGTATGGGGCCAAGCGCGCCAAGGGTGGCGCGGCGCCGGCCAAGGGCGGCAAGAAGTAAGCAAGCCTTCAGCTGTCAGCTATCAGCTGTCAGCTTGGACGACGGCGTGGCCGACCGATGGGGCCCGCCGGAGCGAGATTGAGCTGAAAGCTGACGGCTGATAGCTGTCAGCTGTTTTTGAGGAATTTATGCCGAGAAAAGGGCACATTGCGAAGCGGGAAGTGGCGGCGGACCCGGTCTATGGGTCGACGCTGGTGACTAAGTTTGTGAACTCGATGATGTGGGGCGGCAAGAAGTCGACGGCGCAGGGCATCTTCTATCAGGCGATGAAGAATCTGGAAGAGCGCGGCGGCGGCGACGATGCGCTCAAGCTGTTCAATAAGGCCGTCGAGAACTGCAAGCCGCTGCTCGAGGTGAAGACGCGGCGCGTGGGCGGCGCCAACTATCAGGTGCCGATCGAGGTGAACCCCGAACGGCGCACCTCGCTCGCTATTCGCTGGCTCATCACCTACGGTCGCAGCCGCGGCGAGAAGGGCATGACCGACAAGCTGACCAATGAGCTGCTCGATGCAGCCAATGGACGCGGCGCGGCCATGAAGAAGAAGGAAGATGTGCACCGCATGGCCGAGGCGAACAAGGCCTTCGCGCACTATCGCTGGTGAACGCAGCCTTCAGCTTTTAGCTGCTTGGGTGGCGAAACAGAATTATGGGGTTGCCGGGAGCGACCCCTCGAATAACGAACTAGAAGCTAGAAGCTAGGAGCTAGAGGCTAGCAGCTAGTTGTAACCGCGGGCCCTGCGCCCGCAAGGAATGACGACCGTGGCTCGCACCATACCTCTGAATCGTTGCCGGAACATCGGAATCATGGCGCACATCGACGCCGGGAAAACGACAGCGACAGAGCGCATCCTGTTCTATACCGGCATCACGCACCGCATCGGCGAAGTGCATGAAGGCACGGCGACCATGGATTACATGGAGCAGGAGCAGGAGCGTGGTATCACGATCACCTCTGCCGCTACCACCTGCAACTGGCAGAATGTCCGCATCAATATTATCGACACGCCTGGCCACGTGGACTTCACCGCCGAGGTGGAGCGCTCGCTGCGCGTTCTCGACGGTGCAGTCGCCCTTTTTGATTCAGTCAGCGGCGTACAGCCGCAGACCGAGACTGTATGGCGGCAGGGCGATAAGTACAAGGTTCCGCGGATCTGCTTCGTCAACAAGATGGACAAGAACGGCGCGGACTTCGAGCACGTGCTCGAGACCATCCGCAAGCGGCTGGGTGCGCGCCCCGTGGCGCTGCAGATTCCCATTGGCGCTGAGGCGGGGTTCAAGGGCGTCGTTGACCTGATCGAGATGAAGGCCATCCTGTGGCACGACGAGACCATGGGCGCCAAGTACTCGGTCGAAGAGATTCCTGCCGATCTGGTGAAGAAGGCCGAGGCCTTCCGCATGCAGCTGATCGAAGTCATCGCCGAGACCGACGACGTGCTGCTCGAGAAGTTCCTAGAAGGCGAGACGCCTTCGATCGCCGAGCTCAAGGCCGGCATCCGTCAGGCGACGATCGATCTAAAGGTTTTCCCGGTGATCTGCGGAAGCGCCTTCAAGAACAAGGGCATCCAGACGCTGCTCGACGC
>JASHVE010000415.1 GCA_030039675.1 Acidobacteriaceae bacterium
GGCGTAGCCGCGGCCATCGCACTCTCGCGCGGCGCCATGCGCGTGATGCGCCAGAATCTCTTCTGGGCCTTTGCCTACAATGTCGTCGGCATTCCCATCGCGGCCGGCGTCCTCTATCCGGTCTGCGGCCTGCTGCTCAGCCCGGTGCTGGGCAGCGCCGCCATGGCGTTCAGCTCGTTCAGTGTGGTCACCAACAGTTTGCGGCTCAGCCGGCTCAAGATCGCGTAAGGAGATATATGGCTACAAAGAAAAGCGAAGCAACATGCGGCTGCGAGATCCCCGGCTCGGGCCGCAAAGCCCTCGGCGTCGATCCTGAGATCAAGGCCTCCAATCTGCGCCGGCTCAGCCGCATCGAAGGGCAGATCCGCGGCATTCAGCGCATGGTCGAAGATGACCGCTACTGCGCCGACATTCTCATGCAGGTCTCCTCTGCGCAGGAGGCGCTGCGCGCCGTAGCCCGCTCTCTCATGCGCAATCATCTGGCCCACTGCGCCAGCCACGCCATCCGCACCGGCTCTGAAGAAGAAAAGCAGGCCATGTATGACGAACTGCTCGAGATGATTTACAAAAACGCCCGCTGAACGAGCGGTCGAGTCTTCGCCGTACAATCAGCGCAATGGCTGCCATGCCGAAACGCAGTGCGGGCTTATTGGTCTATCGCCGCCGGGAAGGTACGCTGGAAGTCTTTCTCGTGCATCCCGGCGGCCCGTTCTGGGCCAAAAAGGATCTCGGCGCCTGGTCGATTCCCAAGGGCGAATATCTCGATGGAGAAGAGCCGCTCGAAGCCGCTCTGCGCGAATTCGAAGAAGAGACCGGCTTTCGCATCCAGGCAAAGGTTGAGGGCCAGTTCATCGGCCTCGGCGACGTCACCCAGGCCAGCGGCAAGATCGTCTCTGCCTGGGCCTGCGAAGGCGACTTTGACCCATCTCATTTGGTCAGCAATACGTGCGAAATCGAATGGCCGCCCCGCTCCGGCCGCCGGATCACAATTCCCGAAGTCGATCGCGGAAGCTGGTTTTCCACCCAAGAGGCGGACCGACGCATCTTGAAGAGCCAGCAGCCCATTCTTGAAAAGCTGGTAAAAAGATTAGCGGAACAAGAGAATTGCTAATGCATTTTCCGAGTGGCCATATTCCGGAGCCAGGCAACTGAGTCGACGCGACCATCAGGGAGCGGCGCAATAGGCAGATAGGACATACGAACTCGGAAAATGCCGTGACCGCCCGATTCAGATGAAACCTCGCCGGTCGCGGCGGAATCAAAGCCGTGGAACTGTAGCCGGCGGGAGAAGTGTGTTCTCAGCTCACTTCAACAGCGCCCCTTCGATGGACTACTATGGCAAAACAGGCGAGTGCAAGAAATCGCAATCCGCGGAACGCCTCTCCAACCGTTTCTGAAAGGAGACAATATGGCAACGCCCGCAGCGGAAGAGATCAAGAATCCTCACGTAGAACCACTTACCCAGCGGAATGCATGGAAGGCGCTCCAGGCGCACTCCGAAAAGATCCGCGACCTGCATCTGCGCACGCTCTTTGCCGACGATCCGAAACGCGGCGAGCGCATGACCCTCGAGGCCGCCGGCCTGTTCCTCGATTACTCCAAGAACCGCATCACCGATGAGACCCTCCGTCTGCTTGTCGAATTGGCCCAGGAGTCCGGCCTGAAGCAGCGCATCGAAGCCATGTATCGCGGCGACAAGATCAACATCACCGAAAAACGCGCCGTTCTGCACATCGCGCTGCGCGCACCCAAAGGTGCATCGATCCTGGTCGATGGCGAGAACGTCGTACCGCAGGTGCACGAAGTCCTCGACAAGATGACTGCATTCGCTAACCGTATCCGCAGCGGCCAGTGGACCGGCCACTCCGGCAAGCCGATCAAAAACGTTGTCAACATCGGCATCGGCGGATCAGACCTCGGCCCGGTCATGGCCTATGAAGCGCTGCGGCACTTCAGCGATCGCGACATGACCTTCCGCTTCGTCTCAAATGTGGATGGCACCGACTTTGCCGAAGCCGTGCACGATCTCGACGCCGAAGAGACGCTCTTCATCGTATCCTCCAAAACGTTCACCACCCTCGAGACCATGACCAACGCGCACACCGCGCGCACGTGGCTGCTCGAAAAGATCGGCGGCCACCAGTCGTCGGTCGCCAAGCACTTCGTCGCCGTTTCGACAAACGCGGCAGAAGTGTCCAAGTTCGGCATCGACACTGCCAATATGTTCGGCTTCTGGGACTGGGTCGGCGGCCGCTATTCCATGGACTCGGCCATCGGTCTTTCCACCATGCTGGCCATCGGGCCGGAAAACTTCCAGAAGATGCTCGAAGGCTTCCACGAGATCGACGAGCACTTCCGTACCGCGCCCTTCGAACGCAATCTGCCGGCGCTGCTGGGCCTGCTCACCGTGTGGTACATCAACTTCTTCGACGCGCACACCGTGGCCATTCTGCCCTACGACCAGTACCTCAAGCGCTTCCCTGCCTATCTGCAGCAGTTGACCATGGAAAGCAACGGCAAGCACGTCACGCTCGACGGCAACCGTGTGAACTACGCTACCTGCCCCATCTACTGGGGCGAGCCCGGCACCAATGGCCAACATTCCTTCTACCAGTTGATCCACCAGGGCACGCGGCTGATTCCCTGCGACTTCATCACCTTCTACCGCACCGTCAATAACCTGGGCCGTCATCACGACATGCTCATCGCCAATGTCTTTGCGCAGACCGAGGCGCTGGCCTTTGGCAAGACACCCGAGCAAGTGAAGGCAGAAGGCACGCCCGACTGGCTCGTCCCGCACCGCGTCTTTGAAGGCAATCGCCCATCGAACACGATCCTTGCCGATGAGCTCACGCCGAAGATGTTGGGCAAACTGGTCGCGCTCTATGAGCACAGCGTCTTTACCCAGGGAACCATCTGGCAGGTCAACTCATTCGATCAGTGGGGCGTGGAGCTGGGCAAAGCGCTTGCGCAGCGCATCATCCCCGAGCTCGAAAGCAAGACGGAACCCGAGTTGAAGCACGACAGCTCAACGAATAACCTGATTCGCCGTTACCGCAAGTCCAAGGGGTGAAGCATGGCACCGCGCGGATTCGAACGTCCTCTTTACATTCTGCCCTTCGATCACCGCGGCTCGTTTGAAACCGGAATGTTCGGCTGGCACGGCGAGCTGAACGCGGAGCAGACGGCGCAGATCGCCGCCGCCAAGCAACTCATCTACGATGGCCTCAAGGCTGCCGTTGCCGGCGGCGTACCCAAGGAAAAGGCCGGTCTGCTGGTAGACGAGCAGTTTGGTGCAGCCATTCTTCGCGATGCGGCGAAGAATGGCTACCAGATCGCCTGCCCTGCAGAAAAAAGTGGACAGGAAGAGTTCGATTTCGAATACGGCGACGACTTTGCCGCGCACATTGAGGCTTTTCATCCCACCTTTTGTAAGGTGCTGGTGCGCTATAACCCCGAGGGCGACGAGGGCCTGAACTTCCATCAGGCTGCGCGGCTCAAAAAGCTATCAGACTATCTTCACAACGCCAACCGCAGCCTGTTTATGTTCGAGCTGCTGGTGCCGCCCGAAAAGAGCCAGCTCGAAAAAGTGAAAGGCGACAAAAAGGCCTACGATCTGGAGATTCGCCCCAAGATGATGGTGGAAGCCATTCACGAACTGCAGGACAGGGGCGTCGAGCCGGACGTCTGGAAGATCGAAGGCCTCGATCTGCGCCTCGACTGCGAAAGGATGGTTGCCGCAGCCCGGCGCGACGGGCGCGACAAGGTTAGCTGCATCATTCTGGGCCGCGGCGAGAGCGACGAAAAGGTGCGCGAATGGCTCACCACTGCCGCTTCCGTTCCCGGCTTCATCGGCTTCGCCGTCGGCCGAACCGATTTCTGGGATCCGCTCGTCTCCTGGCGCGACGGCAAGGCGACCCGCGAAGAAGCAGTGGCGCGGATGGCCGCACGCTACCGGGAGTTCGTCGACCTCTACGAAGCCGCTCATTCCAAAGCCCACGCCGCCTGAGCCGTGATCGCCG
>JASHVE010000416.1 GCA_030039675.1 Acidobacteriaceae bacterium
AGTCCGACACCACGACTGGCCTTTCAAGCTGCCCAACCGTCGGCAATGTGATTGACAAGCACTGCGCCGTCGGCGGTACGGCTTCGTTCGGCGAGACATCAGAACTCACCGGCGCCGAGCATATCGTCGCTGCGAAAGCCGCGAATAAGACCGTGCGCAAGCAGTTTATGGCCGCCTTCGAGGACTACACAAAGCTGGTCTTCAGCGAGAAAACGAACGATCTCTCTGAGTCTCAGCCGACCAAGGGCAACATTGCCGGCGGCCTCACAACGATTGAAGAAAAAGCTCTCGGCAACGTCGAGAAGCTGGGCAAGAAGACCAAGTTCGTGGGCTGCCTGAAACCGGCCGAGGCTCCCACCGCTGATGGATTGTGGTACATGGACACGTCGAGCGCCGCGGCAGAAGCCGTTACGCTGTGGGCCGCTTCAGGCGCGGTGGTGCATCTCTTTCCCACCGGCCAGGGCAACGTGATTGGCAATCCCATCGAGCCGGTGATCAAGATCTCCGGAAATCCGAAGACGGTGAAGACGATGGCGGATCACATTGACGTGGACGTTTCGCCGATTCTGCAGGGCGAGATGACGCTGGACCAGGCGGGCGACGCGTTGATCGAGATGATTGTGCGAACCGCCAACGGCCGGTTCACTGCGGCCGAGGCGCTCGGCCATCGCGAGTTCGTGATGACCAAGCTCTACCGCAGCGCGTAGTCGAAAAGCAGCCGGTTGGCAAACGCAGCCGGCTGCACCACTTTTTTCTTGCGAAGAAGTTTCTAAAACAACGCAAGAGTGCGCGCAGAGTTTTCCCATCGAGGCTTTATGAATCGTTATCCGAAAGAGGACCTACAAAAACTCGTCGCGCAACTGGCGGGCGGCATGGGCGTGCCGGCGGAGGATGCGGCTCTGTTTGCGGAGTCTCTGGTGGATGCGGACCTGCACGGCGTGCCTACGCACGGTGTTTCACGCCTGAATATTTATTTGCAGCGCATCGAAGCGGGCCTGATCGATCCCAAGGCTGCGCTCACCGTCGATCGCGGTACGGGTAGTGTGCTCGCGTTGAATGCAGGCAACGGCCTCGGCCAAGTGCAGGCGCGTAAGGCGCTCGATCTGCTGATTCCGATGGCGCGAGAGAATGGAGTGGCGACAGCGACCATCCGCAACTCGCAGCACTTCGGCGCGCTCTCGTGGTACGCAAACTATGCGGCCAGTCAGCAAATGGTCCTGCTGGCTATGACCAACGGCGAGCCGGCCATGTCACCTGCAGGCGGATATGAGGCCTTCTTCGGCACCAATCCGATCGCCGCTTCGTTTCCAACCGGCAAGGGTTTTCTGATCAAGATCGATCTTGCGACCTCGACCGTCGCGCGCGGCAACATCATCGCTGCACAAAAAAAGAAAGCAACGATTCCCGAAGGCTGGGCGCTCGACCGCGACGGCAATCCGACGACCGATGCCTCCGAGGCTCTGCTCGGCACCGTGCTCACCATGGCCGGGCACAAGGGCTATGCGCTCGCGCTCATGGTGGAGATGTTCAGCGGTGTGCTCTCCGGTGCAGCGGTCGGCTCCAATGTGGGTTCGATGTACAAGAATCTCGACCGCAAGCAGAACGTAGGTCACTTCTTCTGTCTCTTCCACATCGACGCATTTCTCGATTACGCCGAGTATCTGCGGCGCATGGATGAAACCATCGACCGCATCAAAACTTCAAAGAAACGGCCCGGCGTGGTAGAGATTCTGGTGCCCGGAGAACGGTCCGCACGTACGGCAGAGACCAACCGCGCACAAGGCATTCCTGTTTCCGATGAGACGGTCGCCGAAATCGAACAATGGTGTTCCCGCTTGAAGATCGCGTTTAACTGCCATGAGGTGGTCTGCTGATTTATGCCGGATATTGTCATCTCTGAATACATGCACGGGGCGGCTTTTGAATCGCTCCGTTCGCGCTTTGACGTACTTCTTGATGCGGAGCTTTGGAAGAAGCCCGATCTGCTGACCGAAAAGGTAAAAAGTTGCCGCGCTCTCATCGTGCGCAACCAGACGCGGGTAACAGCTGCACTCATGGATGCAGCTCGAGAGCTGCTGGTCATCGGCCGCGCCGGCGTGGGCCTGGACAACGTCGACGTGAAGCACGCCGAGCAGGCGGGTATCGTCGTCTCGTTCACGCCGGATCAGAATGCAATCAGCGTGGCAGAGATCGCGATGGGCATGATCCTGTCGCTGGCGCGCCCCATTCCTGCGGCAGACCGGGATACGAAGAGCGGCAACTGGCAGCGGAACAAGTTCATGGGCACGGAGCTCTACGGCAAAACTCTCGGTATCGTGGGAGCAGGAAAGATTGGATATCTCACAGCACGGCGCGCGATGGCCTTCGGCATGCGAATTCTTGCCTACGATCCGTTTCTGACCCCGGACAATATTCTGCTCAGCGAACTGCAGGCCGAGCTGGTGGAGCTGGACGATCTGTTGGCGCGCGCCGATGTGGTCTCGTGCCATCTTCCTGCCACGCCGCAGACCACAGGCCTGTTCAATCGCGAGCTCTTCAGCAAGATGAAGCGGGGCGCGCTGTTCATCAATACATCGCGGGGCAAGGTGGTTTCCGAACCGGATCTCGTCGAAGCGCTCAAATCGGGCACTATTGGTGGCGCGGCGCTCGACGTGCGCGGCGAGGAACCTCCGAAGACCGGCGAGTTGGAGACTTTGCCGAACGTGATCCTGACGCCGCACATCGCTGCGTTCACGCGCGAGGCGCAAGATCGGGTATCGCGCGCCATCTGCGAAGACGTGGCTCGCGTGCTCGACGGCAAGCCCTCGATCAGCGCAGTGCGCAGCGCTGTTCCGCGACGGCTGGCAGCAAAGTAAGCGACGATCGCAAGCCGGGACTTTCGTCCCGGCGCAATACGCGCGGCGCGAGCATCAAACTCTCAGCACATCTGCAGAGCGGAACTCTGTTCCATTCACCGTCGTAGTCGCCCAGGGCAGCTCGGGCGTGGCCGTCAGCAACTCGACTCTGCCATTTTGCAGCAAATGAGTGTCTTCCACCTTGGCTCCGCGCAGGTTGGGGTTCCATGCAATCGCTTGCTGCACGGCAAAGCGCTCCATGCCGCCGGGACGCGCAAACCACTCGCGTTCAAGATAGCCGGTTGCCCCGCCCTGATGATGCAGAAACTCTGCGCCGGCGTGGCCGAGCGCAGCGTAGGCTTCCCTCGCAACAGAGAACAGAGCGTCGCTGGTCGCTCCCTCGCGCGTTGCATCCAGCAGACGCGCATTCACCTGCCGGACCACGGGCAGGTGCTCCTCAAACTGAGCGGGAAGCGCACCAAAACACACAAAGCGGGTCATAGAAACGGTAAGGCCCCAACGGCGTGCGCAGAAGCACAACATGCCGAGGTGCTTCAGCACGCCGGCCCGCGGCACGGGGTGGGGATACTGCACAATGCGCGCGTCCGTCGAGGTGAGATAAACGCTGGGCAGGATGTTTCTGCCAATGAGTTGCTCCGCCAGCAGCGCCTGCATTGTGCGTTCACTCATGCCCGGCTCAAAGCGGCGCAACACTACGGCTGCGGCCTCTGCAGCGTGCCAGCCGAGCCACCGATAACGCTCCGCTTCACCGTCGCACAATTCAAGGCGCAGGCTTTGTATCGATACCGGCTGGCAGCCTTCCTGACCCATGTCACCGGCGACCGTGCCGGAGTTGACGATCTTCTTGATCAATGCGCGCACGTCGTTAGCATGCCACGGGTTTACGACGGGCTCGAAGCCGAGCCCTGCGAACTCTTCTGCGGCGAGGCGCTGCGCTTCGTTGTTCGTCGTGAGATAGTAAGCGGCTCCTTCCCGCGTGATGAGCAAGCTCGCCGGCCCGGACTCGCGCAGCACGCCCACGCGCACGTCCACGAGCCCGGCCGTCATCCACGCGATGTTCTCGTGGCGAGAGATCAGGATCGCATCGATTCCCTTCTCTGCCAGATACGCGGCGATCTTGCGGCGCTTCGCGCTCAACTCCGCGATGCGCTCTTTGTCCAAACCAAATGGATCGTCTGTCATTGCATCCCCTAAGATTGCATTGCTGCACGCTGCGCGAGCCGGCTTTCCAGCCGATACTGCCGGCCCACGGCAAAGAGTGCGAAAGCGCCGAGCAGCGGCATGATCGCGACCAGCAGGAAAACCGGCTTGTACGACATGTGATCGACCAGCAACCCGGTCAGCAGCGGAAACAGCATCCCACTCAGTCCGCCGGCGATGCCTGTCAGCCCCGTCGCGCGGCCCACCTGCTCGTCCGGAAACAGATCGGTCACAGCGGCAAACATGTTGGCGGAAAGGAAATTGTCAGCGGCCACCGCTACGCTGATCATGGTAAGCGCCATGGCAATGCTGGACATATATGGCACTGCCAGGCTCGCGGCGCAAAGCGCGGCGCTGCCGTACATGGTGATACGCCGCGCATTGCGCACCGAAATGCCCCAGCGCAGCAGCACGCCTGCAACCCAGCCGCCGGCTACGCCGCCCACGTCGCCCATCAGGAATGGAATCCACGCAAGAATGCCGATCTGGGTCATCGTCATATGGCGCGCGCTGTAAAGATAGTTTGGAATCCAGTACCAGTAGAACTGCATTACCGGCCCGATGAAAAAGCGGCACAGCATCACAGCCCAGGAAGAAGACTTGCCCAGCATCGTGCCCAGTGAAGCGTGCGTGGGCACAGCATCGGCCTTCGGCTGGTGCCCGTACGTGAACCACCAGATGGGAACCCACAGAAGGCCCGCAAGCGCGGGCACAACGAACGCTATGCGAAAGCCATAGTGCTGCAACAGAAAAACGATGAGCGGCGGAGCGATCGTAGCGCCAATCACGCTGCCGCCATTGAAGATGCCGATGGCGAGTGTGCGGTCTTTCTTTTCAAAGAGGCGCGTCACGGTCTTGACACCGCCTGAATAAGCGCCGCACTCGCCTGTTCCTTTCCAGAATTGCGAGAGCCCGAATTGCAGGCCCGAGCCGGCCAGCGCCAGCGATCCGGTAGCCGCGGACCACCAGCACACGGCAGCCGACAAACCCAGCCGCGCGCCGAGCCGGTCCATCAGGTAGCCCACGGGAAACTCGCCGGACATCATGCCGAAACCGAGCGCGGAGACGATGCGTCCGTACTCCACATTCGAAAGATGGAAGACCGCCCGCAGCACGGGCGCCATCACCGAGAACGCCTGGCGGGCGATAAACAGGATCACAGTCAGGAAGAACAGAAGACTGAGAATCAGCCATGGCCGGTGGCTTGCAGAGCCGTCGGTAACAGCGCAGGTCTCAGACGTGGCGATTTCGCGGGTCTGTGGCAATCGTCCTCCGGCGATCTGTTCCGCCGTGCTGCATGAAAATCAGGCCTGCGTGCTCCGGGCTTCATGCCAAGGATACGCGGACTTGAGCACGCGGTTGATGTCTTTGACGTTCTGGAGCCCTTTTGTGTTCAGCCACTCTTCGAGCGCGGCCACGCCGTGCTTTACATACACCGGAACGCCATCCTGCCACGTCGCCCTGCCGCCGAGCACGCCATGAAACTTGACGCCGCTCTCCACCGCCAGCTCCAGCGTCTCCACAAAGGCATCGCTGCTCACTCCTGCAGAGAGATAGACGATTGGCTTCTCAGTGAGCGCGGCAGCGGCGCGCGTAATCTCCATGGCCTCGGCGCGCGTGTGCAGCTTTTGGCCTTTGAAAGCGCGAGTGCCTTCGACAAAAGCCATCTGGATGGGAATCTCGACTTTGAGCACATCAGCGCCGTAGCGGTCTTTCGTGAACTCCTCCATCGAACGCAACACGATCTCCGGCTTGCGCCGCGCGTATTCAAGGCTCGCCTCGCCTTCGCCATGCACGTCGTAGCCCAGAAATTCGAGGAAGAACGGAATATCGACCGCGCGGCACTCTGCCCCGATGCGCTCCACCCATGCCTTCTTGCGATTGTTGACCCACTCTTTTTCAAACGGCGTGTAGTAGACGAGAATCTTGATCGCGTTTGCCCCGGCTTCCTTGACGCGCAGCGCAGACCAACCTTCGAACAGTGACGGCAGCCGTTCAGGCCGGTCGGGACTGTAGCCCGCATGCTCGTAGGCCATCAGCAACCCCTTGCCGTTGATGTGCTTCGTCGCCTCCAGGCCGTACTCGATGTCGAGCAGAATCGACGACGCTTCCTTCGTCAGCGTCTTCGCCACCAGCTGCTTGAACTCCGACATCATCTCCGCCGGCGGATCAGTAACGCCAAGCTCGCGCGCCAGCATGTTCTTGAGTAGCCCACGCTGGTCCATCGCCACCGCCGCGATCACGCCGCGGTTATCGGCGACAGCATTCAGGCCCGCAACTTTGCCAGGCGTCAAACGAATCGGCATTTCCTTCCCTTTCGGCGAGCAGAAGAGATGAGACCCTTGAGGGCACGATTCCACGTCATCCTGAAGCGCCTCTCGCAAGCGCCAAAACTATATCGAACCCATTCCTGCGATGTCAATCGATTGCAAATGATTGAAATAAAGTCTCGCACAATCAATGGCAAACAGAAAATCGATTGAAATTGATTGACAGTCGTTCTTTCGTCTGCCTATACTGCGCCCCGAATTTCAGCTTCGCTGTTTTCACGCCGGAAATGGGACGCATCACGCCCAACACAAACCGCGTGAGCGTTTGCTCGCGGATTTGTTGGCGGCGGAGAAAATTGCGAAGGTTGTTGCGCGATCACGGCTTTACACGTTACGGGGTTGCGACGTGAACGGCAAAGACTTTGAACGCTCCAGATCCCGATGCTTGACAGAACGCGGGTTAGTCCCTAAAGTGTGTTTATCCGGCGAGGGGCGTAGAGTCCTTGCTGGTTCGATCTCTGATTCCGATGCGAATGGTATTCACTCCCGCGATGTGTATGTGCTGCTGTCTGTGCGGCGCCATGCGGGCGTGTTCTTCGGAATAGACTCAGAAGCCATCTCTGAATCCCCGAGGACCCACCCGCCCAACGGCGCGGTGGGTTTTCTGTATTGCGGCGAATCACAAACTTCTTCCTCGTTTGGAGGGCACCGGTGGCGAAGTGGCTAACGCGCGGGTCTGCAAAACCTGTATTCGCGGGTTCAATTCCCGCCCGGTGCTCCAAAATTTTCGAGAACCCGCTCCCCCAGCGGGAAGCGCGCACGGCATTCCAGCAAACTCCATCGCGACTGCTAGGAGGTTCATGAAGACGAAGACACGGAGAGAGATTCTGCAGGCGCTGGGAGCTGTGGGCGCAGGCGGAATTCTTTCGCAGCTCAGATCGTACGGCCTCACGGCGCGCGAAGGCCGAAGCACTGAAGCTGCTTCGGGAGGCATTCGCTTTGGCGTGCAGTTGAACGCCTTTCCGATCGACCCCAAAAACTTTCAAAGCTTTCTCGACACGCTGGCGCAGGTGAAGCAGATCGGCTACCAGGGATTCGAGTCGAGCTTTCGCAATGTGAGCGGGCAGTTTGCTGCGGCGGAGCCGGCGCGCGGCAGCATTGAGCAAAC
>JASHVE010000417.1 GCA_030039675.1 Acidobacteriaceae bacterium
GATGGCGTGGCGGTGCTCGCTGATGGGCGTGTAGACGAGCACGGCCTGGGGATGGACACGCTCGATCATGTTGGCTTCGCTCTTATAGAGGATGGTTTCGGGCAGCGAGAACTTCTGCTGGTATTTGGCGAGGAGCGCGGAATCGGCGTCAGCGACACCGACGAGGTCGACGTTGTGGTGCTGGGGCAGGGCGTGGAGAAAACCTTCGACGTGGCCGTGCTCGAGGCCGACGATGGCCACGCGGAGCGGAGCGGGCTGGTCATCTGCGGCGTGGGGTGCGGCGGGAGCGGCATAGATTTTGGCGGGCATTGCGGAGAACGGCAGTGCAAGCAAAAGGGCTGATAAGCCTTGCAATAAGCGACGGATCGGCATTCCGGGTGACTCCTCTGGTCGGATTCTACTATCCGTAAACCGGGCCTCCGTTTTTGGCGTCCATTCAATCGTGATTTCTATTGAAACGCGCTTTCGCTGTCCATGCTGCGGCTACAAGACGCTGGAAGCTCCGGCGGCGCTTGGTCTGTGCCCGGTTTGCTGGTGGGAGGATGACGGGCAGGAAGACGAAGACGCTTTCGAGGTGCGGCTAACGGTGAATGGCCAGCTCAGTTTGGCCGAAGCCCGGCTGCACTATGCCGCCTGCGGCGCGGCCGATCCGCGTTTTATTCCTTACGTGCGCAAGCCGGTGGTTTCTGAAATCTAGGACTCCGCGGACTCTGCGCAGTTACGTGCCGAGAGCGATGCTTTAGTGCGTATTTCCCTCTCCTCGCGGTTTGACCCTGCTGGCAATCCCTCTTACCATGGAATGAGTGATTTCCCCGGCCATTACGCGCTGATTTGGGATCAAGCAGCGGGGCGGGACGGCGGAAACGGAAGCGGGCGCCAGGCAGGCGAAGACACAGGCCAGGGCTCGCAGGAATTCCGCGCGAAATGGCAATTTTGAGCGAGGCGCCCGTTGAGCGCCCGGAAGGCAAAACGTTGAGTTCTACCAGCACCCTCGAAGACAATCCCCAACCAGAGACAACTGGCGCGGCACACGATCACGACCACGAAGGTCACACCCACGAACCCCATACTCACGAGCACGGCCCGGTTCTCAACCCGGAATGCACCCGTGAGCTGAACATCGATGTGCCGGCGGAGGACGTGTCGAAGACTTACCGGCGCGTCTCCGGCAACTACCGGAAATATGCGCGGATTCCCGGCTTCCGTCCGGGCAAGGCGCCGGAGAGCGTGATCCAGCGCAAGTTCGCCGCGGAGATTCGCAAGGAAGTGATCGATTCGCTTTTGCCGGAGCGGTTCAACAAGGCGGTAAGCGAGCTGGGGGTGCGCCCGGTGGGCCAGCCTCAGGTGACTGAGCTTTCTGTGGACGAAGGCAAGCCGCTGCACGTGAAGGCCGTCTTTGAGTATCTGCCCGATTTTTCGATCGACGGCTACCAGAGTGTCACTGTGGCGAAGCCCTCGGCCGAGGTGACGGACGAGGAGTTGCAGCAGGAGATCGAACGGCTGCGCGAGTCGGGGGCGACGATCGAGCCGGTGGAGGAAGAGCGCGCGCTGGTGGACGGCGACTGGGCGCAGATCAGCTACAAGGGCCAGATTGAAGGCGAGGAAGCGGCCGCGCCCATCGAAGGCCAGGACTCCATGGTGGAGATTGGCGGCAAGCAGACGGTGCAGGCGTTTTCCGACGTGCTGCGCGGCGCCAAGCCGGGCCAGGAGATGAAGGCCGAAGTGGTGTATCCGGCTGATTACGCTGAGCCGCGGCTGGCGGGCAAGACCGTCGCCTACGAGCTGACGGTGAAGAGCATTAAGAAGCGCACTCTGCCGGAGCTGAACGACGACTTTGCCAAGGAGCTTGGCAACTACGAAACCTACGCGGAGCTCGAGAACGGCGTGCGGCAGTATCTGGGCAGCCGCAAGCAGCGCACGGTAGAGAACGAGACCAAAGACCGGCTGTTTGCCGCGCTGGCGGAGCGGTTCCCGTTCCCGGTGCCCGAGTCTCTGGTGCAGGAGCAGATCGATGCCCGGCTGGAGCGCGGGCTGCGCGCGCTTGCGGCGCAGGGCATGCCGCCGGACCAGATGCGGAAGATGGACTTCGGCCGCTTGCGCGCGGCGCAGCGCGAGAGCGCCCTGGCCGAGGTGAAGTCATTTCTGCTGCTGGACCGGATCGCGCAACAGGAAAATATAACGGTCAGCGACGAAGAAATGGACCACGAATTGCAAATGGCGGCGCTGCAGTCACGCGAGCCGCTCGATGCCCTGAAAGTGCGATTGACGCAGGATGGTGGGCTGGCTAGAATCCGTGAACAGTTACGGCGCGAAAAAACTGCCAATTTACTGTACGAACGGCTGCCCGCTTAAGGCGGAAAGACTCAAAAAAAGACGTCGCGCGGCGGAGGAAGAACTCCTCCTTCGCGCGTCAACGAAAACGACAACGGAGAGCGGGAAAAACAGTCGATATGGCATTGGTTCCCATGGTGGTTGAGCAGACGAGCCGGGGCGAGCGCGCCTACGACATCTACTCTCGTCTGCTGCGCGATAACATCATCTTTCTCGGCACGCCGATCGATGACCAGATTGCCAACCTGGTCGTGGCGCAGATGCTGTTTCTGCAGGGCGAAGATCCGGAGAAAGACATTTCTTTGTATATCAACTCGCCCGGCGGCTCGATTACGGCGGGCCTGGCCATTTACGACACCATGCAGTTCATCAAGAACACGGTGGTAACGTACTGCATTGGCCAGGCGGCCAGCATGGGCGCGTTTCTGCTGCTGGCGGGGAACAAGGGCAAGCGGTTTGCGCTGCCGAATTCGCGGATCCTGATTCATCAGCCGTCGATGGGCGGGTTGAGCGGCCAGGCCACGGATATCGACATCCACGCGCGGGAGATTTTGCGTATTCGCGAAATTACGAATACACTCATGGCTAAGCACACCGGACAACCTCTAGAGCGGATCGAGCGCGACGTGGAGCGCGACTTCATCATGAACGCGGAGCAGGCCAAGGAGTACGGGATCGTGGACGAGATTATCGACCGGCCGCGGGTGTAGGGTGAAACGGCGGGCGTTGGAGAGTCACTGAGGTATGGGGTTTATCGAAGAAGGGCGGCAGTTGATTCCAGACTTCGTGACCCCGGAGATACGCTCTCTCGAGGTAAGAATCGACGCCGTCGAGAAGAAGATTGATTCACTGGAAGCGCGGATGGACAAGCGATTCGACGGAATCGAGAAGCGGCTCGAGGGGTGGGATGCAAGGATGGAGCGGAATCAAACTCAGATCATGGATACGCTTCACCGCATGGAGAGCTATCACCAGCTCGCAGAGCGAGTGGCGAAGATCGAAAGTAAGTTGCAGAACGTAGCTTAGTGGTGATTCGGGGAACGAGAAAACGATGGCTAGTCCAGAGGGAGAGAAACAATGAAAACGCGCACGGGACCCGAAGAGGCGTTGCGCTGCTCGTTCTGCCATAAATCGCAGGACGCGGTCGCTAAGCTGATCTCGTCGCCCAGCGACTATCCTCGCGCTTATATTTGCGACGAGTGCGTCGCTGTCTGTAACTCGATCCTTGAGGACGACCGTGGTGAAGCGGCACCGGCCACTCTGGCCGGGCATCTGCCGAAGCCGCAAGAGGTGAAGAGTTTTCTCGACGATTACGTGATCGGCCAGGACCAGACCAAGAAGAAGCTCGCGGTGGCCGTTTACAACCACTACAAGCGCGTACAGATGAACCGGCTGCGCAACAACGAAGTGGAACTGGCGAAGTCGAATATTCTGCTGATCGGGCCAACGGGCTCGGGCAAGACGCTGCTGGCGCATACGCTGGCCAAGATGCTGGATGTGCCGTTCGCCATTGTGGACGCCACCACGCTGACCGAGGCCGGCTACGTGGGCGAGGATGTGGAGAACATCATCCTCAAGCTGCTGCAGGCCGCCGACGGCGATGTGACAAGGGCGCAGCAGGGCATCATTTACATCGACGAGATCGACAAGATCGGCCGCAAGGACGAGAACCCCTCGATTACGCGCGACGTTTCGGGCGAGGGTGTGCAGCAGGCGCTGTTGAAGATTCTCGAGGGCACGGTTGCCAATGTGCCGCCGCAGGGCGGACGCAAGCATCCGCACCAGGAGTTCACGGCGGTCGACACGACCAACATTCTGTTCATCTGCGGCGGCGCGTTTGTAGGGCTGGAGCGCGTGGTGGGCCGGCGCGTGGGCAAGAAGGCGCTGGGCTTCAGGACAGCAGATACAGAAGACGCGGCGATGACCCGCTCGCACCGCGACACCGAGCTGCTGCGCAAGACCGAGCCCCAGGATCTGATCAAGTACGGGCTGATTCCTGAGTTCGTGGGCCGGTTGCCTGTGGTGGGCATTCTGGATGAGCTGGACGAGCCGGCGCTGATCGAGATTCTCACCAAGCCGCGCAACGCGATTCTGAAGCAGTATCAGCGGCTGTTCGAGTACGAGAATGTCCGGCTGCACTTTACCAGCGACGCTGTGACGGCGGTGGCCCGCGAGGCGCTGGCCCGCAAAGTGGGCGCGCGCGGACTGCGGATGATCCTGGAAGAGCTGATGCTCGACCTGATGTATCACCTGCCATCGAACAAGCGGGTGCGCGATCTCGAAATTACGCGCGAGATGGTGGAGCGGCGTGATCTGTCGCTGTGTCTGCTGGAGAAGGCTGGATAAGTTTTGTCTGCAGTTGTTTTGGATGAAGCCCTCACGCCTGGCGTGGGGGCTTTGTTTTTGGAATTCGCCTTGTCGCTATACTGTCCGCGCCCTGTGCTCTGCCTACTGGATGGTAACTGATGAGTAGCCGGTGATTCGCCCGGAACAATTATTACGGGTTGGCGAGTGCCTTGGGCGATTATGCTCTCATTGGCAATACGCCCGACTGGACTTATCCGTGGCTTCGAAGCTCGGCAGGCAGGCTCAAGTGAAAGGTTGCGCCGCGTCCGGGAATGCTTTCGACCCACAAGCGCCCACCGTGCGACTCCACGATTGACCGGCAGATGCGAAGCCCCATGCCGGTGCCATGAGGTTTAGTTGTGAAGAAGGGTTCGAATATCTGGCCCGCTAGTTGTGGCGGAAGACCCGTACCCGTGTCTGTGAACGAAAGAAGAATCTGATCGTTTTCGGCTCGTTGTGATTGGATGACCATCTCTCGGATTCCATTAACGTCCTTCATCGCCTCGATACTGTTGACAATCAAATTCATCGCGACCTGCTGCAATTGCACGCGATCTCCGATGACCTTAGGTAGATCGGGTGTCAGTTTCGTCCGGACGGCTATGTTGTGTCGTACTGCCTCGTCGCGCAGGAGGGCGATCGTTTCTGGAATAATCTCGTTCACATTAAGACTCTCTTGATTCAGAGCGCCCTTCTCGAATTGTGATCGGATCCTGGCGACAATCTCAGCAGCACGTTGTGCATCTCCTCTGATTTGGTTGAGGCCAGCACGTACCATATCGAGATCGGGTTCGTCGCGCCCGAATATTCGCAGACAGGCGCTGGCGTTGCTGATAACAGCAGTGATTGGTTGGTTGATTTCATGGGCCAGGGACGCCGCTAACTCTCCCATGGTTGTCACCCGGTTGATGCGCGCGAGATCCCTCTGCGCCTGCCGGGATGCTTCTTCGGCCCGCTTCTGGTCGTCTATGTCAGTCGTCGTACCGACAAATCTGAGAACTTTTCCTTTTGCATCGCGCAAGACCACAGCTTGATTTAGGTGCCAGCGATATGTCCCGTCCTGAGCACGGAGAGACCGGGTCTCCATCGCAAAGCCCCGTCCCGAATGCACGCCCTCCCAAAAGATCTTTGCTGCTAACTCCCGGTCTTCAGGATGGACTGCGGTCATCCATGCTTCTTGATGCGACCGGACGAAGTCAAGGGTCTGGCCAGCAAATTCAAGCCAGACTTGATTCACGAAATCCGGTGTCCCATCAGGTTTGAGCGTCCAAGCGGAAACAGGAAGATGCTGCAGCAGCCCAACCTGGAGTTGCAGGTCGGTGTAGAGAGCAGCATTCTCCAGTGAGATCACTGCCTGCCCCGCCAGCAGTTCCAGGACCGCGACCCGAGCCGGTAGAAACGCGTGTGAGATGGGCGAATTTTCGAAGTATAGAATCCCGATCAATTCACTATGCTTGATTAGCGGAAGGCAGAGGATCGACTTAGGCTGTCGATCACGCAGGTATTCGTCGCCGGAGAACAGGTTGGGTTCGGAGGCATCGTCGAGAATGACGCGCTCTCGCGTGCGAATGACATGGCGGATGAGGGATCTGGGA